>JAYWEP010000017.1:0-17284 GCA_043779205.1 Chthoniobacter sp.
GCAGGAGCGTCCAGCGTTCGCGGGCGAGCTGGCGTCTTTCGCGGAAGGCCGCGAGTTCGGCGGGCGTGTCGCGTTTCGAGTCGATGCTCACGAGCAGGAAATCCACCTTGCCGAGCACCTCGGGTGGCAGCCGGCTCTCGATATCCTTGAGTTCGCCGACGAGGATCGGGCAGGCGTATTCGCAGTGGGTGAAAAACATCGCCACGATCTGCGGGCGACCGCGCAGCGCGCCGAGTTTGATCTGCCGTCCGACATCGGAGGTCCACGTCGAGTCGAGCAGGTAAAGCGATTTTTCCGTCGGCTTCCCGAGATCGAGCGCGGCGCGGCAGCACGGGGGCATGCCGTCTTTCGCGGCGGGCTTCGCCGGGTCGGCGGCGAACGCGGCGGCAGCGAGGAGCAGGATCGTGACCGGTATTCTCATGGCATGTCTTTCGCGCAGCGGAAGCCGAGGTTGTGGACGGTGTAGCCCGCGCGCAGGCTGCTGCGGAAACCGAAGCGCATGAAGGCGGAGTAGTTCGCCGTGTCCTTTGCACCGAGCGAACCCGCGCCGCAGAAAAGCTGCCGCTCGATGCCGGTGTCGCCGCGCGCGTCGCCGGTCACGAGCGCGCTGTTGAAATCGCTCGTCCACTCCCACACGAGGCCGTGCAGATCGCGCACGCCGAAAACATTCGCGCGCCCGCCGCCCGCATCCGGCAGCACTGCGGGCGACGGCGTCCCATACCAGCGCGCGATTTCGGTTTGAAAGTCCGCGTCCTTCGCGCCATCGCGCAACGTGAATCCGGCGGCCGCGGCAACCTCCCACTCCGCCGTCGTCGGCAGCCGTTTCCCTCGCGAGGCCGCGAATGCTTTCGCGGCGAACCACGAGACATTCGTAACCGGCTGCTCCCCGCGCGCGCTGCCGAGTTCCAGGTCACCCGCCCAGTGCGTGAGATAGCGATCGTCGGCAAAAAGCCGCTTCACCTGCGAGCGCTGCCACTTCGGGTTTTCGCGCACGAAGGCGAGAAACTCGCCGTTCGTCACCGGCCGCACATCGAGCTGAAACGCGGCGACGGGGATTTCCTTCGCGTCCTTCTCACCGCGAAAGAGCGGGCGGTAAAGCGCCTCGGGAATCGCCGCCATGCCCGGCTCGGCCCCGCGCACGGCACCGAGCGCGATGAACGCCGCGACGAGATGCAGCGTGAGGCGCATGGTCATTGGTTCACGGATTCCGCGTGGACTCTCGGCATTTCCTCCATCGCGGCAAAGCCGAGTGCAGTGGCATGGACGGCGGATGAGACGTCGGCGCGGTTCATGGTTGACTACGAAGTTGTCGCTCGCACTTGGGCGGCAATTCTTGCGCGGATACTGGCGCGAACCCTTGCATAAAGTTCTGCATATTGCCCGGTCGTGTCCTCCAGTCTCACGACAACAGCAGCGGGCACTGGCGTATCCTTCTTCGTCCAACTCGCTGCGGTGAGAGAAACGGCAAGCGTATAGTCGTCGGCGCTGAATTCTTCTTTATGGACACTCCATTCATAGGTGTCGCGTTGTAGTGTGCCAACAGAACGGCGGTTAATCCCGAAATTCATCTTGAGGTCATCCACTCCTGCTTTGGCGGCGACATTCTCCTCGTCTTCATCGCGCTGGAGCAGGGCTTCTATTTCGTCGGAGTTCTTGTCGCCGCAGAACAAGCGGAACTTCATCTCAGCCCCGAGGTATTCGGCGATGCCCCAGGACTGCACCGGCGGCGCGGTCGCCACGGAAACCACAATTCGTTTTCGCCCCCGACCCTTCGATGCCAGTTCCGCGGGGACGTGAATTTTGAAAAGCGCATTCGCATCTGCGGACAAGGTGCCTTGCCAATACAAGAGCACCGAATGCTGTTTGCAGTCTGTTGCCGCAAAGCCGTCGGGCAGGCCGTAGCCGAGCAGCGCAAGGTTTTCGTCGTCGCCGAGCATTTCAGCACCCGCTGGGCGCTCCGCCGATGCTGCAAGAATCGCCCGCAGGAGCGGCGCAGACGGCTCGACGCCGAGTTCGCGGAGGCTGTTTGCGATGAGCGCCAGATGATGCGCCACGCGCGGCGCTGCGAAGCTTGTGCCGTTGTTGTTTTGCAGCGCTGGCGTGAGCTTGCCGCTCGCCATCACGATGTTTGTGCCGGCGTTTGACACGACCGTGTTGAAAGCTGGGTCACGCACGAGATTGCCGCCCCGCTCGACAACATCTGGTTTGATAGCGTTTCCGAATCCCGGCCCGGATCGGGTGAATGGCGAAGGCTGCTGCGGCAGAGCGATGGGCACCTGCGGCGCCACGATCACTTTCGCTGAACTGGCGATGGAGCCGGACGTGACTGCCAGCGCGGCCTGCCCGGGGTCGAGCACTTTAACTAGCGGATGCAGCAGATGCCCGGGATGCGAGGCACCTTCGAGCAATTCACCGACATCATGCGGTGACACGTTGCCGGTTATGGTCACGAAAACCACGTCGTGCTCACGGCTAAGTTGATCGATCGTCCGCGCGACCCAGGCATTGCGTGCGACCTGGCGGCGGGCCGCCTTGCTCCAGATGTGTCCGAGAATCTGGAAGGCCAGCACGAAGATGCGAATGCCTTGGGGCCGGTAGTGCGCCACGATCTCGCGAAGAATATTCGAGAGCAGTCGCGCTTGCTGTTGTCGGTCTTGGTCTTCGTCCTCCACTCGCTCCACGTCCAACTGCCCGTCGTCGCTCATAATGCGGGCGCTGGCGATGAATGCAGCGGCGCGGTTGCTGCCGCCGTTCTGGTATTCCAGTTGGTAGTAAGCGGCGAGCGAGGCGACCCCGGAACCGTGGCCATTTTCATCTGCTGTCGGTGAACAACCGAAGATAAACGAGCGAGAGAGATCGCGCCGGAGCGCCGGTTCGAGAAACGGATTCAGACCAGCAACGCCAGTATCAATCACGCACACCGTCTCTGCATCGGGTTGCGGCCCTTCAATCGACACGTTGCCCACGTTGAACGCCTGCACCACCTGCGAGAACGTCTCGAACTTTGGGCGTGCGTCGAAGAACACGATCTTGCGCCACCACTTCGCATTCTCGACAAACTCCCGAAACTTCGCGCCGCTGCTTCGCAGCACAATTCGCGCGCTGCGAGCGGAGACGTCCGCCTCGAAGACGTTGCCGTGGATTCCGCGCGCAAGCGCGGCATGGATTTCCAGCAGGATCGCTTCGACCTCTTTCCGCTGCGTCGCCAGATGCGACGCGAAACTGGCAATTTCAATTTCGTAGATCACCCAGTCTGCCGCGCACCATTCCTCGTAAGTCGCGAGTATTTCCTCGGCGAGTCGATCCTTTGGCTCGCCCAATTCCATTGATCGCAACGCTGTGACGAGTTCCGTTCCCTTCGGTCGGCCCGGCTCGTTGCCCTCACCAAACTTCTGGATCCGTTCGTCGAACTTATCGAGTCCCTCTTTGCGTGTGACGACGAGACTTTCGTCGGTTCCCGGCGCAGACATGAAGACAAGGTCCGTGCCGGCAAGGTCTCCGTTGGTCAGCGGTCGGTCGTGTTTCAGCTTGAGAAAAACGGCCCTGCGCGCCTCGGGCGACAGAGAACGCACGGCCTCATCAATTTGCTTTTTCTGCGCGTGAAGCCGCAACGACATTGCCGCTCGCACGGGTGCAGGAATCGGGGGCGGAGCCTCAAACCATCCGCGGCGCTCCCGGCGGCGAGGACGAATCGAAGGCTGAGGCAGAGCGAGTGGAGGAAGCTCAGGATTCATTTCCTCTTCTTCCGCGCGCCCACTGCCGACGCCACCTTGAGCCGCCAATCACGGGTTTCCGACACGATACTCGCCCACGCCACCGACCCCGCACCGGAAAGCACCTTCGCTTTTGCAATCTCGTTGACCGCACGCTCAATGTCGGCGAACGAGCAACCGGCCAACTGCTTCGCTGCCGCTTCCAAGCTTCCGGTGAGTTTAAGTCCACTGGTGAGATGACGCAGATGAACGAGCCTTTCTGCGTTCGTCGGGAGCGAGAAGGCCACGACATCATCGAAGCGCCGCCACACTGCCGGATCGAACAAGTGCGAGTGATTGCTCGCGAGGATGACAATGCTGCGCTTCGGCACGAAGGAATCGAGCCCTTGGAGCAGCGCGTTCACCACGCGGCGGAGTTCCCCGACATCGTTGTTATCGTCACGCGCCTTTGCCACGGCATCGGCTTCGTCAATCAGCAGCACCATCGGCGTCTGCGCCGCCATCGCCAGCACTCGCTGGAGGTTCGCGCCGGTCTCACCGACGAAACTCGTGATGAGCGCACCCAGGCGCACGATGCCGAAAGGCAGCGATAATTCGTTGGCGAGCCAACCAGCGGTCGCAGTCTTTCCGCAGCCTGGAGGCCCCCAGAAAAGCAACCTCGCTTTTGCCCGCAATCCGGCCTCGGCAAGTTTGTCACACTGGCGGTTCTCCAGCACGATGCGGTCGAGCGCCTGCTCGGTTTCCTTGCGGAAAAACAGCACCTGACGTTGCGGCGATTCGACGAACGAAACGAGACCGCTCGATTGTTTGGAAAGTGGCGTCAGAACTCCGGCGGTGGGTGCGCCATTGCCGTTGGGCACGCCGTTCGATTTGCCGAGCGCCTCGCGAAGCGAACGCGCTTCACCGGGACGATTTTCAACCCCCAACTCGCGGATAATCGCTTCCGCGCTGCGCCGAAACCCCGCCTCGTCGTGCCCTTTGTGGGTCACGATCAGGTTTCGGAGATTCTCGACTAGAGCAGGCAACGGCATTTGAAAACAATTACCGCCGCGCCTCTCTTGTCACAAGCGGGAAGGCCGTATTTGCGTGATTCGGGATCGGCGAAATGTGCGGTTCGGCACCGCCGTCCGTTGGCTTTCGCGTTCCGCTCTTGTCACCTCCTGAAGAACCCACTGCCGGGCGCATGGTCATTGGTTCACGGATTCGGCGTGGACTTTCTGCACTTCCTCCACGGTCACGATATCGCCGCTGTTGCCCCACGCATTGCGGACGAAGGTGAGGACGTGCGCGATCTGCTCGTCGGTCAGCAGCACCGGCGGCATCACGCCGTTGTATTTTTGGCCGTTCACGACGATCTCGCCGGACTGACCTTTGATCACGCCGCGGATGGCGCGCGCTTTGTCCGCCATGAGGTAGTCGGATTTGGCCAGCGGCGGAAACACGCCGGGCAAACCCTGGCCTTCCGCCTGATGGCACGCAAAGCAGGTCTGCGCGTAGATGCGTTTGCCTTTCTCGATGAAGATTTCCTTGCCCATCGCCGCGATCTTCGGTTCGCCCGCGATGGCTTTCTTCATCTCGGATTGGAGCGCCGCGACCCGCGAATCCGCGCCGCCGGGCACCGCGTAGTCGCCGAGATAGGTCGCGTCCACTTCCTTGCCGGAATAGACGAGCAGGTTTTGCGGCCCCTCGACTTTCAGCATCCCGAGCGCGCCCTTGTTGAACGCGCGGAAGAGCGCGTGATCCACGAGGATGAAAGTGCCGGGCACATCCAGCTTGAAATCCACGATGGCCGAGCCGCCCGCCGGCACGAGCGTCGTCTGCACATTCTCCTGCGAGAGCTTCATGCCGCCTTCCTGAAAGACGTGGTCGAAAATCTCGCCGATGACGTGGAAGGACGACGTGAGATTCGGTCCGCCATTGCCGACAAAGAGCCGCACGCGCTCGCCGACGTTCGCCTTCAGCGCCTTGTCGCCGACGAGCGATCCGACCGCGCCATTGAAGACGACGTAGCTCGGCCTTTCATCCACCGCCTTTTCCATGTCGAACGGCTGCAATCCTTCCTCGCCGAATTTGCCCTTCGTATAAAAGTCGCCCTGCATCACGTAGAACTCCTTGTCCACCGGCGGCAGTCCTTCCTTCGGTTCGACGAGGATCAGCCCATACATGCCGTTGCCGACGTGCATCCCGACCGGTGCCGTGGCGCAGTGATAGACAAAGAGGCCGGGGTTGAGGGCCTTGAACGAGAACTGCGAGCTGTGCCCCGGCGCGGTGAAGGACGAAGTCGCGCCGCCGCCCGGCCCGGTGACGGCGTGCAGGTCGATGTTGTGCGGCATCTTGGAGGTCGGGTGATTGCCGAGATGAAACTCGACGAGGTCGCCTTCGCGCACGCGGATGAACAGGCCGGGCACCTCACCGCCGAAGGTCCAAAACAAATAGTCCACGCCATCCGCCATGCGCTTCACGACCTCGCGCACTTCGAGATGCACCACGACTTTCGTGGCGTGCTGGCGGTGGATGGGCGGCGGCACATTCGGCGCGGCGGTGAGCACGGCCTGCTCCTCGCCGGTGATCTCCGGGTCGGCGCCCTTCGCCGCCGGTCCCGGTAGCGGTGTTGCCGGAGCTGCAGGAGGTTCGGCGGAGAAAAGAGGGGAGATCGCGGCGAAAGCGAGTGCGGTGGCGAGAAGGGCGGGGGAGAGGAGTGCGCGTTTCATGGTTGTTATTTTAGGCTCTTGGAGGGCGTGCCGAAACTCGAAACCGACGGCTTTTTGACCACGGATTTCACAGATTTCACGGATTGGCTTTCGGAAAATCCGTGTCATCCGAGTACTCCGTGGTCAAAAAAATTACGCCGGCAGTTTCCTGCTCCTGCTCCTCGGGCAGCGAGCCAGCAGAAGATTTATACACCCTCTAAAAAGGCGTGCGGTCAACGGAGCGGCGCTCAGTCCGTCACCGCGCCGCGGCTCGCGGTGCTGACCTGCCTGGCGTATTTCGCGAGCACGCCGCGGGTGTAGGTCGGCTTGGGGGCTTTCCATTTGGCGAGGCGGGCGGCGAGGTCGGCTTTCGGGAGGTCGAGGGTGAGCGCGCGGGTGTTGGCGTCGATGGTGATGATGTCCCCGTTTTTCACCACCGCGAGCGGGCCGCCGAGCGCGGCCTCGGGCGTGATGTGCCCGACGACGAAGCCATGCGAGCCGCCGCTGAAACGCCCGTCGGTGATGAGCGCCACGTCTTTGCCGAGCCCTTTGCCCATGACGGCGCTGGTGGGCGAAAGCATCTCGCGCATGCCGGGGCCGCCGACCGGCCCCTCGTGGCGGATGACGATGACGTGGCCCTTTTTCACGCGCCCGTCGAGGATCGCGGCGAGAGCGGTCTGCTCGTTTTCAAAGACGATCGCTTTGCCGGAAAAGGTGAGGCCCTCTTTGCCGCTGATTTTTGCCACTGCGCCGTCGGGCGCGAGGTTGCCGTAGAGGATGACGAGGTGGCTGTCCTTTTTGATCGGGTTGTCGAGCGCGCGGATGATTTCCTGGCCTTTCGGGTAGGGTTTCACGCGCTTGAGATTTTCCGCCATGGTCTTGCCGGTGACGGTCATGCAGTCGCCGTGGAGCAGGCCGGCATCGAGGAGCATGCGCATGAGCGGGGTCTGGCCGCCGATGGCCACGAGTTCGCTCATGAGGAAGCGCCCGCTCGGTTTCAAATCCGCGAGCACCGGCACGCGCGCGCCGATGCGGGTGAAATCGTCGAGCTTCAAATCCACGCCGGCGGTGTGGGCCATGGCGAGGAGGTGGAGCACGGCATTGGTCGAGCCGCCGAGGGCGATGACGACGGTGATGGCGTTTTCAAAAGCCTTCTTCGTCATAATGTCGAGCGGGCGGATGCCGCGCTTGATGAGTTCCACCACGGCCATGCCGGCGGCGCGCGCGTCGGCGGCTTTGGCGGGCGAGACGGCGTTTTGCGCGGCGCTGTTGGGCAACGACATGCCGAGCGCTTCGATGGCGCTGGCCATGGTGTTCGCGGTGTACATGCCGCCGCACGAGCCTGGGCCGGGGATGGCCTGCTCCTCGATGAGCGCGAGTTCGCGGTCGTCGAGCTGGCCATTGGCGTGCTCGCCCACGGCCTCGAAGCAGCTCACGACATCGAGATTTTTGTTGGCGAATTTTTCCCGCCGGTCGCTGCGGAGCCGCTTCTCCGCAAGGATGCCGGTGATGCAGCCCGGCAGAATCGTGCCGCCATAGACGAAGATGCTCGGGCGGTTCAGCCGCGCGATGGCCATGATGCAGCCGGGCATGTTTTTGTCGCAGCCGCCGATCGCCACGAGCCCGTCGAAGCCCTCGCAGCCCATGACCGTCTCGATGGAATCCGCGATGACCTCGCGCGAGACGAGCGAGTATTTCATCCCCTCGGTGCCCATCGAGATGCCGTCGGAAATGGTGATCGTGCCGAAGATCACGCCCTTCGCGCCGGCGGTGTTCGTGCCCGCCTCGGCCTGCCGCGCGAGGCCGTCGATGTGCATGTTGCACGGCGTGACCATGGACCACGTCGAGGCGATGCCGATCTGCGATTTCTTAAAGTCCTCCCGCGCGAATCCGACCGCATGGAGCATCGCCCGGCTGGCGGCCCGCTCCGGGCCATCGACGACGAGCCTCGAGTGCTCGCGGTGCAGGCTCTCGGCGCTGTTCACGGACGGTTTCTTTTTTGCGGGGGCTTTGGCGGTGGTGGTCATAGAAAGGGGGCGGGAGCGTAGCGGGGTGGGTGGGCGCTTGGCAAGGGCGGGCGCGGGTAGCGCACGCGCCTCGCGTGTGGGAATCGGCGCCCTCGCCGATTCGCGCGCCGCGCGCACGCCGGTGTCCGGCGAGGGCGCCGGCCACCACACGCGGGGGCGCGTGCGCTACCGGGCGCTCTGCTCGATCAGCCAATCCATTGCTGCGGACAGCGGCGCGTCCTTCGGCGCGAGGGTCAGCTTTTTCTCCGCACCCGCGCGGCGGTAGGCGGCTTCCGTCAAAGCGGGCGCGCTTTCGCCGATCAAATAAAGCGGGCATGGTGCGGCGAGCGCGAGCGAGCCGGGCAGGTCGCTGTACTTCGCACCCGCGGGGAGAAAATTGGCGTCGCGCCAGTCGGCCACATTTTCAAAACGAAAGCCGCCGGTGTCGATGACTGCGGCATCCGCGGCGGCGGGTTCGCTCGCGAGCGCGGCGGCGGCGAGCGGACCCGCGCCGCCGGTGGCGCAGATCGTGAGCACGGACTGCGGCTCCGAGGCGCGGGCGAAACGGAGCGCGTCGAGGACATCGTGGACGCGCTGGGCGAAGAGCGCGCGGTTGTAGCCGTAGGTGTAGGCCGGAGCTTCGCGCGGGTTGGCGACGGTGCGGTTAGCGGGCTGATCCTGCTGGAATAAATCGACGCCGAGCACGATGCAGCCGCCATCGAGCAGCCGCATCACTTCCGCGCGCTGTTTGCCGTCGGCACCGAAGAGCCCGGCTTTGCCACGCGCGTCGAGCCATAGGACGACGCGGTGGTTCGGCGTTCCCGGCTGCAAACGCACGATGGGATTGGTGCCGCCCTGCGCGAGGTTGTGCAGCGTGCCGCCCATCGCGAGCAACTCGCCTCCGAGTCCGCCGTTCGGTGTTCTCGCGACCATGACGACATCACCTTTCGTTTCGCCGATCATCGTCCGCCACGCCGGACGCGCGATCTTCTCAAATTCCTCCGGTGATTTTGCCATCTGCGCCTGTGCGTCGTCGCGCCACCAGCGGAGCAGCTTTTTCTCAAACTCCGCGCCGCCCGGCGGTGCGGGATGCGCGTCGTCCCACACGGTCATCTGCTCGCGGGTGAGCAGCGGGAATTCGCGCTCGGTGAGCCGGTCGGCGGGGAGGCCGAGGCGGAAGTGCTCGTTGAAAAACGCGTAGATATTTTCGCGGCTGACGATGTTGTAGTTGTGTCCGAATTGCAGATGCGGCCACAGCGCCACATTCTGCGGTGCGCCCATGAGCGCGTAGAGTTTTTGCAGTTCGGGAAAACCTTTCGTCTCCATCTCCTTTGTCCAGTCGTTCGCCGCGGTCATGCCGAGCGGCTTGGGCGCGAAGAGCGCGGCGATCTCGACATTGCCGGTGCCGATGCGGAGCAGGCTCGCGTTCTCGCAGGTGCAGCCGCCCTGCATCGCCGTGCTCACCATGACCGCCGGACACGCCACGGCGAGGCGCGGGTCGAGCGCGCCGAGGATGAAGGTCTGCGTGCCGCCGCCGCTCGCGCCGGTGCAGCCGAGCCGCTGCGCCGCCACGTCGGGGAGCGTTTCGAGAAAGTCGAGCGCGCGGATGGCGTTCCATGTTTGCAGACCCATGACGCTTTGCGCATTCGCCTCCGCGCGCGGGCTGAAAAATCCCCAGCCGTCCGCGGCGTTCATGTCGGGGCGCTGCTTCGCGAACTTATGCGCGACGGCGTGGTTGATCTGCTGCGAGTCGCAGTAGCCGAGCATGTCGAGGTTGAAAGCCACGATGCCCATGCGCGCGAGCTGCACGCCGAGTGATTGGAAAATGCTGCGCCCGCCTTCCGCGAACCGTTCGCCGCCGCTGGCGAGTTCCTTTTTCATCTCCGCCTCGCCGCGCACCGCCCAGCGCGCATCGTCCCAGTGCCCATGCGGGCAGAGGACCGCGGGATGCAGCCCCGGCGTGCGCGGACGGTAGAGCGTGCCGGTGACGAAGAAGCCCGGCATCGATTCGAAATAGACTTTCTCGACCGTGAAATCCTCGCGCTCGATCCGTCCGTGGATGACCGCGTTCAGCGGCGTGCGCGTGGGCTCGGGCCACAGTCCGAGGGCCACGCGAAGCTGCAGCCGCACTTCATCCGCGCGCTTTGCCCAAGTCTCGCGCGACTCGGGCGGAGTGAATGGGAAATACCCGTCGAGATCCTTGAGCGGGCCGAGCCGGGCGTCGGTGGCCGGCGGCACCGGCTGGTTTTCCGCGGCGAAAAGCGGGGCGAGGAAAAGGAGTGCGGCGAAAAGGGCGGGGGAGATTTTCACGGCGCGGATGCTGGCAGCGCCCCGCCCATCCGACAACTGCGCAAACGCACCGCGGAGCTTACGGACGCGCTTCGAGGACGAGGTTGAACGGCGTCTCCGTGGCGCGGCGGAAGCGGGTGAAGCCGCCTTTGCGGACGACTTGTTCGAGCAGGTCTTCGCCGGCCTGCGCGCCGAGCGCGAGGCCGACTTCCTGGGCGAGCGAAGCGGGCGTGCAGATCATCGTCGAGGCGCAGAAAAAGACGCGGCCCACGGGGTTGAAATTCTGCTCCAGGCAGTTGTGGGCGAACGGCTCGACGACCATCCAGGTGCCGTCCGGCGCGAGCGATTCGAGGACGTGCGCCGCCGCGCCGATGGGGTCGCCCATGTCGTGCAGGCAGTCGAAGAAGGCGACGAGATCGTAGCCGCTGCCGGGATAATCTTTCGAGGCCGCGGCGGTGAAGGTCACACGGTCGCCGACGCCCGCGGCCCCGGCGGCGCGGCGGGCCCAGAGGATGGACGGCTCGTGGTAGTCGAAGCCGTCGAAATGCGAATTGGGAAAGGCCTGCGCCATGAGGATCGTGGACGCGCCGTGGCCGCAGCCCACGTCGGCGACGCGGGCTCCGCGCTGCAATTTTTCGAGCACGCCGTCGAGCGCGGGAATCCATGAACTGACGAGGTTGGCGGCGTAGTTCGGGCGGAAAAAGCGCTCGGTGCCCTCGAACAAATTCGGATCGTGCTCGTGCCAGCCCACGCCTTTGCCGGACTGAAACGCCGCGCGCAGTTTTGGCTCGTCGTGAATCAGCGCGCTGGCGATTTGAAAGGCGCCGGGCAGGTAGCACGGGCTGCTTTCATCGGCGAGCGCGAGCGCCTGCTCGGGTGGCAGGGTGAAGGTTTTCGTCTCCGCGTCGTAGGTCACGTAACCCCCGGCGGCCTGGGCGCAGAGCCATTCGCGGATGTAGCGCTCGGCGGTGCCGGTGCGCGCGGCGAGCGCGGCGGGCGTGAGCGGCCCGGCGCCCGCCATCGCTTTGTACAGGCCGAGCCGCTCGCCGATGATGATGAGCGCGGTGTTCATCGCCGCGCCCATGTCGCCGACGGCTTTGCCGAGAAATTCCTGAAGTTTGTCGGGATTCACTGCGGAGTTTTGAGTGCTCATAAGAATTGCCTCGGGGAAGCTCGCCGAGGTGCGAGAAACGTAGGCCAAGACGCGCGGGCGCGGAAGCTTTTCTCCCCGGCCTATTCCCCGCGCACGACGATGAGGTCGCTCGGATGCAGGCTGCACCAGACCTTTTCGCCTTTGTGAAAGGTCTCCTGGGTGGCGCTTTCATTCGCGACCATGGCGGTGAGTTCGAGTCCGCCGGCGGTCTTCAGCGAGAGCTCGTCGATCGCGCCCTTGAAAAGCTCGTCGTCCACCTCGGCCTCGAAAACATTGTCCCCGGCGGGCCGCGTTTTTTGCAGATGGATTTTCTCCGGGCGGATCGAGACGAGCAGGTCGGTCAGACCGGCGAGGCGGCTGTCGCTGGGCACGAGCACCTGCACATCGGAGGTCAGGCGCAGGCGGGTGAAGTGGCCCTCGTTCGCCACGACGCTCGCCTCAATGATGTTCGCCTGGCCGATGAAATTCGCGACGAAGGTGGTCTGCGGGGAGTGGTAGATTTCCGTGGATTCGCCGAGCTGCTCGATGCGGCCTTTGTTCACCACGGCGATGCGGTCGGACATGGTCAGCGCCTCCTCCTGGTCGTGGGTGACGAAGACGAAAGTGATGCCGAGTTTTTTTTGCAGCCGCTTCAGCTCGACCTGCATGGCGTGGCGCAGTTTGGCATCGAGTGCGGAGAGCGGCTCGTCGAGCAGCAGCACCTTGGGCTGGCAGACGATGGCCCGCGCGAGGGCCACGCGCTGGCGCTGGCCGCCGGAGAGCTGGCCGGGCTTGCGCGTTTCCATCCCGCCGAGCGCCACGAGTCCCACCACGGCTTTCACGCGCTCGGCGATTTCCGTCTTCGCGACCTTTTTCATCCGCAGGCCAAAGCTGATGTTTTCCTCGACCGTGAGATGCGGGAAGAGCGCGTAGCTTTGGAAGACCTGGTTCACATCGCGGCGGTACGGCGGCTGGTGGGTCACGTCCGCGCCGTCGAGCCAGACGGTTCCCTCGGTCGGGGTTTCAAAGCCGGAGATCATCCGCAGGATCGTCGTTTTTCCGCAGCCGCTCGGGCCGAGGAGGGTGAGAAACTCGCCCGCCTGGATCGTGAGATTGATGTCGGTGACAGCGGTGAAGCCGCCGAAGCGTTTGGTGACGTTGCGAAGTTCGACCATGGGTGCGGGAAGCGGGCCGCACTGAACCAACCGCTCTGCGCCGCGGCAAGCGGGAAGCTGCCCCGGCCAAGATTTGCTTTGGCCGTCGGGCGGGAGTCTGCCTAAGTTCCCGGCCCCTTTCGCGAGGCGGAAAAACTTCCGCGCCGCGCAACCCCTCCACTCCCAGTCTCAGCCGACACCTTTTCCCATGATGAAACGCCTGCTCCCCACCCTCGCTTTTTCCCTCGCCGGCGCGCTCGCGCTGCACGCCGAACCTCCCGCGAAGCTGGAGGTGAAAAAGGACGAGCACATCGCCATCGTTGGCAATGCGCTCGCGGATCGGATGCAGCACGACGGCACGCTCGAAGCCTTCATCCACAAGGCGCATCCGCAGGACGACATCTCGATCCGCAATCTCGGTTTCGCGGCGGATGAAATCACCTCGCACATGCGCTCGGATGCCGTCCCGACGACCGATGAATTTCTGGCGATGTCGAAGGCCGATGTGGTGCTCGCGTTTTGGGGATTCAATGAGTCGTTCAAGGGCTACGAGGGGCTGGAGAAATTCAAGGCGGACCTGGACAAGTACCTCAAGGACTTGAAGGCGAAAAACTACAGCGGCAACGGAGCGCCGCAGGTCGTGCTTTTCTCGCCCATCGCGCAGGAAAAAATGGCCGACCCGAATTTCCCCGACCCGACGGCGAACAACACGAACCTGCAAAACTACACCGCTGCGATGGCCGAGGTGGCGAAGGCGAATGACGTGCAGTTTGTCGATCTTTTCACCGCGTCGCAGCAGCTCTACAAGAGCGCGAAGCAGCCGCTCACGCACAACGGCATCCACCTCACGGTGGCGGGCTATCAGGCGCTCGCACCGGTCATTTACCAGTCCGTCTTTGCCGCCGCGCCGCCGGCCGCGGATGCTGCGCTGGATAAGATCCGCGCGGCGGTGCAGGTGAAGAATGAGATGTGGCTGAGCCGCTATCGCACGGTCGATCAGTACAATATTTTCGGGGGGCGCTCGACGATCGGCTACGTGTCCGGCAAGGACCCCGAGGGCAAGGACGGGCCGAAGGTGGACAACCGCGCGGTGCTGTTCCCTGAGCTGAAAGTGCGCGACGTGATGACGGAGAACCGCGAGAAGCGCGTGTGGGCGGTGGCGAAAGGCGGCGACATGAAGATCGACGACTCGAACGCGCCCGAGGTGCCGAAGATCAAGTCGAACAAGGCGGGCACGAATCCCGACGGCACGTACACTTTTCTCGACGCCGAGGAGGCGATCAAACACATGACCGTGCCGAAGGGCGTGAAGGTGGAACTCGTCGCGAGCGAGAAGCAGTTTCCCGAACTGGTGAGCCCGGTGCAGATGGCGTGGGACACGAAGGGCCGGCTGTGGATTTCCGCGTGGAAAAACTACCCGGAGCGCACGCCGTGGAGCAAGGAAGGCGACAAGCTGCTCATCTTTGACATCGGCCCGAACGGCAAGGCCACAAAATGCACGACCTTCCTCGACGGGCTGAATTGCCCGACGGGCTTTCAGTTTTTCAAGGACGGCGTGGTCGTCATGGAGTCGCCGGATTTGTGGTTCGTGCGCGACACGAATGGCGACGGGAAAGGCGATGCGAAAGAGCGCATCCTCGACGGACTCGACGCGGCGGACTCGCATCACGAGACGAACTCGATGGCGATCGAACCCGGCGGCGCGATTTATTTGAGCGACGGTGTTTTCCACCGCACGCAGGTCGAGACGGCGTGGGGCCCGGTGCGCAACCAGAACGGCGCGATCTACCGCTGGGAGCCGCGCACGGGAAAATTCGAGCGCTACATCGCGCACGGCTTTGCCAACCCGCACGGGAAAGTTTTCGACTACTGGGGCAATGACATCATGACCGATGCGACCGGGAACGAGAACTACTTCGCTCCGGCGTTCAGCGGCCACATCGATTTCCCCGGCTCGCATGCCGGCATGAAGACATTCTGGAACCGCCCGTCGCGCCCGTGTCCCGGCACCGCTTTCCTGTCGAGCCGCGCGTGGCCGGACGAGTTCCGGGACAATTTCCTCAACTGCAATGTCATCAGCGTGCAGGGCATCTTTCGCGCGAAAGTGACGGAGGACGGCTCCGGCCTCAAAGGCGAGACGCTGGAAAATCTCATCTCCTCCGACGATCCGAATTTTCGCCCGTCGGGCATCAGCGTCGCGCCGGATGGCTCGCTCTATTTCATGGACTGGCACAAGCCGCTCATCGGCCACCTCCAGCATCATCTGCGCGACCCGAACCGCGAGATGGATCACGGCCGCATCTACCGGCTGACCTTCGAGGGCATGCCCCTGCTCAAGCCCGCGAAGATCGACGGCGAGCCGATTGAGAAGCTGCTCGAGCTTTTGAAAGAGCCCGAAAACAACGTGCGTGACCGCGCGAAGATCGAACTTGGAAAACACGACACCGCGCAGGTCATGGCGGCGCTGAACAAATGGATCGGCGGGCTGAACAAGAGCGAAATCAATTACGAGCACAACATGCTCGAAGCACTGTGGGTGAAGCAGTACCACAACGTCGTCGATGAGGCGCTGCTCCGGCGCGTGCTGCAATCGCCCGAGCCCCGCGCCCGCGCGCAGGCCGCGCGCGTGCTGACCTACCAGCGCGACCGCGTGCCCGAGGCGCTGGCGCTTTTGAAAACCGTGGCCGACGACGAGAACCCGCGCGTCCGTCTGGAGGCGGTGCGCGCCGCGAGCTTCTTCGACGGCAAGGACGTGCCCGCCGCGTACGACGTGGCTTGCACGATCCTCAAGCGCGAGACGGACTACTACCTCGACTACGTTTTCAAGGAGACGCTCAAGCAGTTGCAAAGTCTGGCGAAGGAAATCCCGTTCCCGCAGGACGCGGTGATCGCGGCGAAATACCTCGAGAAAATGAGCGACGCGGAGCTGGCGAAAGCGCCGTCCATCGAGCCCGTGCTGCTCGCGCGGCTGGAGCGCAAAGGCACGGCGGCGGACCAGCGCGAGAAGGCCATCGGCGAACTCGCTGCGCTGCACAAAACGGATCGCGTGACGGAACTAGTCACCGCGCTTCATCGCCTCGACAAGACCGGCGGCGTGGCGACGGATGACCTCGGCAAAATGCTCGCCAGCGCTCCGGGCAAGGATCTGCTGAAAAGCCGCGCGAGTCTCGTCGGCTTGGGCGAGGTATGTGCAATGGATGGAGTCCGCCGCGCCGGGTGGGCCGCCCTGCTGACCGCCGACGCTGATCCTCAGAAGAGTTGGAGCGAACCGAAGAGGGATGAAACCCGCGTCTTGTTCATCAACTCGATTGCCCTGCTCGCCGATCCCGCCTTACGCACGAAGCTTCAGCCGATCCTCGTCGCCACTCTCGGTGACGCCAAGACCAGCAGTGCGCTCCGCGCTGCCGCGCTGAAAGCTCTGCCGCTCATGGGCGCGGATTTTGCCAAGGCCAACTTCCTGACCCTCGCCGCGCACATCGCGCGGGGTCTCGAGCGCGGAGCCGCCACGCGCGCCATCACCCAGCTTCCGCACGAGGCGTGGGACCGGGCGCAGGCCGCGCCGCTGGCCGCGAGCATCCTCGCCTGGGCCAAAGCCGTGCCCGCCGACAAGCGCACCGCGCAGGAGTTCATCGAGACCGTGCAGTTTGGCACCGAGATGGCCGCGTTGCTCCCCGAGGCCGACGCCACGCGCATCCGCAAGGAACTGCGCGGTCTGGGCGTGAGCGTCTTCGTGGTGAAAACCGTCCGCGAGCAGATGCGCTACGACATCGCGCAGCTCGTCGTGGAAGCGGGCAAGCCGTTCGAGATCATCTTCGAAAACATGGACGCCATGCCGCACAATCTCGTCGTCGTGAAACCCGGCCAGCGCCAGAAAACCGCCGAAGCCGTGCAGACCGCCAGGCCCGACAAGCTCGACAAACAAGGCCGCGCCTACGTCTCCGAAAAGGACAGCGACATCATCGCCGCCACCAAACTCGTGGAGCCGGGGCAGAAGGAAACGCTCAAGGTCACCGCGCCCCAGGAGCCCGGCGAATACGAGTACGTCTGCACCTTCCCAGGCCACTGGCAGATCATGTGGGGCAGACTCACCGTCGTGAAAGACGTGGATGCCTACGCCCCCGCCCCCGCAAAGTAGCTTGGGCTTCAGCCCAAATGGATGTTCTGATTGATCGCGCCCGCGCCTTGCAGGCTCAGGGTTCCAGTGGCCTGCTCCCCAAAAGTTGATCCAGGCGCTATGAGAGTTTGAGGCACGCGAAGCGCGCCAGCAAACTCCATGAAACGCAAACGACACCCCCCCGAA
>JAYWEP010000018.1:0-26687 GCA_043779205.1 Chthoniobacter sp.
TTTTCGATCACGTCTTCCAGGAGGGCGGCCTGAAGCTCTCGCAGGAGAATGTGCAGACGACCATCGTGCCCGCGGGCGGCTCGGCCATCGTGGATTTCAAGCTGGAGGTGCCCGGCACGTTCATCCTCGTAGATCACGCGCTCTTCCGCGCATTCAACAAGGGCGCGCTCGGGATGCTCAAAGTCGAGGGACCGCAAAACCTGCCCGTCTATTCCGGCAAGGAAGTGGACGCGACCTATCTCGGTGACTACGCGCTGCCCGGCGGCGCGGATTCGCGGGTCTCGGCGCTCCAGTCCGAGATGAAGAAAGCCATCGCCGGCGAACCGAAAATCGCGGCGATGGGCAAGGAGATCTTCATCGAGAAAGGCAAACGCATCTACGCGCAGACGTGCTTTGCGTGCCATCAGGCGGAAGGCCAGGGCTTGCCCGGCGTGTTCCCGCCGCTGGCGAAATCCGACTACCTCATGGCGGACAAAGCGCGCGCCATCCGCGGAGTGATCAAAGGCCAGTCCGGCGAGATGGTCGTGAACGGCCAGAAATACAACGGCGTGATGCCGCCGGTGCTGCTGACCGACGAGCAGATCGCGCACGTCCTCACCTTCGTCCGCAGCGCGTGGGGCAACACCGGCGACATCGTGACCGTGGAGGAAGTGCAGAAAGTCCACGCGGAATCCGTGAACCAATGACCCTGCGCCTCGCACTGCATCTCGTCGCGTCGTTCATCGCGCTGTGCGCTGTGCGCGGGGCCGAGCCTGGCATGGCGGCGATTCCCGAGGCGACTTACCGCCCGCTCTTCCGCGGTGAGAAGGACGCGAAGGAAATCCCCATCGCCGCGTTTCAACTCGATGTGCGGCCGGTGACGAACGGCGAGTTCCTCGCCTTCGTGCGGGAGAATCCGAAGTGGCAGCGCGCGCAGGTGAAGCGGCTCTTTGCCGACGAACGGTATCTCGCGCATTGGGCGGACGACCTTGATCTCGGCAGCGCGCGCGCGGAGCAGCCGGTCACGAATGTCTCGTGGTTCGCGGCGAAAGCCTTCGCGGCTTCGCGTGGGATGCGGCTGCCGACGACGGCGGAGTGGGAGGTGGCCGCGGCTGCGGGTTTCACGGTGCGCGATGGCGCGAAGGACGCGGAGTTTCAGGCCGAGGTGGCGCGCTGGTATGCGACGCCGTCGCCCGCCGTGCTGCCGGATGCGGGCGGAGGGCGCGCGAATGTTTTCGGCGTGCGCGATCTGCACGGCCTCGTGTGGGAATGGACGAGCGATTTCAACAGCGCGCTCGTGACCGGCGACGCGCGGGGCGACACCGGGTTGGAGCGCCAGCTTTTCTGCGGCGCGGGTTCGCTCGGTGCAAAGGACACGTCGAACTACGCGGCGTTCATGCGCTTCGGTTTCCGCAGCAGCCTGCGCGCGGGCTACACCGTCCCCAACCTCGGCTTCCGCTGCGCGAAAGACCTGCCATGAGAATCCCGATCACGATCCTTCTCCTCGCTGCCGCCGCCTTCGCCGCCGAGCCGGCGAAGCCCGCCGCGAACGACACCAAGCCACCGTGCTGCCGCGCCGCGCTCGACCTCGGGAAGCCGACGGACAAATCGCTCTACCTGCTCGACTCGACGTGGACCTCCGATGTCGGACGGCAGATCAAACTCGGCGCGCTGCGCGGTCGTCCGCAGGTCGTGGCGCTGTTTTTCACCCACTGCGAATACGCCTGCCCGATCCTCGTCGGCGAACTCAAGGCCATCGAGGGCCGGCTGCCGCCCGAGGTGCTCGGCAAGGTGGACTTCCTCCTCGTGAGCATCGACTCGAAACGCGACACGCCCGCCGAACTCGCCACCTTCCGCGAAAAGCGCCAGCTCGCCCGCGAACGCTGGTCGCTCCTGCGCGGCGGAGCCGACGACGTGCGCGAACTCGCCGCGCTGCTCGGCGTAAATTACGCGGAGGACGCGCGCGGGCAATTCGCGCACACGAATCTCATCACGCTCCTCAATGCCGAGGGCGAGATCGCCTTCCAGCACGCGGGCTTGAGGCAAGACCCCGCGCCACTCATCGCCGCGATTGAAAAAGCGGCGCGCGGCGCGCAACGTTGAGCACGCGGGTTTTTCTGTCCAAAGCGCCGCGCCCCGCTTAGAAACCACGCCCCTATGTTTGCAGGCACTTTTACCGCGCTCGTCACACCCTTCAAAAACGACCAGGTCGATGAGGCCGCGTTCGCGCAACTCATTGAGGCGCAGATCGCCGCCGGGATCACCGGCATCATCCCCGTCGGCACCACCGGCGAATCGCCCACGCTCAACGACGCGGAGCATCGGCGCGTCATTGAGATGGGCGTCCAGTTTGCCAAAGGGCGCTGCAAGGTCATCGGCGGCACTGGGTCGAATTCCACGAGCGAGGCCGTGGCCATGACCGTCGAGGCGGAGAAACTTGGGTGCGACGGCGCACTGCTCATCGCGCCTTATTACAACAAGCCCTCGCAGGAGGGGCTCTACCATCACTTCGCAAAAATCGCCAAAGCCACCAAGCTCCCGCTCGTCCTCTACTCGATCCCCGCGCGCTGCGGCATCGAGATCGGCGTGGAAGTCACCGCACGGCTCGCGAAGGCTTTCCCGAACATCGTCGCGATGAAGGAAGCCGGCGGCACCGTCGAGCGTGTCAGCGCCCTGCGCGCCGCCGTCCCGGAGACGTTCACCATTTTGTCCGGCGACGATTCCCTCACGCTCCCCTTCATGTCCGCAGGCGCATCCGGCGTCATCAGCGTCGCGTCAAACATCGTGCCCGCCGAAGTCGTCGCGCTCGTCAAAGCCGCGCTCAAAGGTGACTACGCCAAGGCGCGCGAGCTGCATTTCAAACTCTACCCGCTCTTCAAAGACCTCTTCATCGAGCCCAACCCCGTGCCCATCAAATTCGCCCTCGCCGCCCAGGGCCGCATGCTCTCCGACGTCCGCCTGCCGCTCTGGGAAATGGCTCCGTCAAAAGCCTCGAAGCTAACCGCCACCCTCCGCGCGCTCGGCCTCATCTGAGGCTGGAGAAGAACCACGGATGACACGGATTTTCTGATTCAAAATAATCCGTGAAATCCGTGAAATCCGTGGTCAAAAAAACCGCGAACAATCTGCCGCCATGACCCCGCTCAAACTCCTCATCAACGGCGCCCACGGCCGCATGGGCCAGATGCTCATCGCCTGCGCGAAAGGCGACCCCGCGCTCGAAATCGCCGCGCAGGTCGATGTTGGCGGCGACTTCGCCGCCGCGCTCGCGAAATGCGATGCCGTCATCGACTTCTCCCACCACTCCACCGTCGAGCCCGTCCTCGCCCGCTGCATGGAGGCAAGGAAGACGCTCGTCATCGGCACCACCGGCCACACCGATGCGCAGGTCGCCGCCATCAAGCATTCCGCCGCGCACATCCCGCTCGTCTTCGCCCCGAACTACAGCATCGGCGTGAACACCCTTTTCTGGCTCACCCGCAAAGCCGCGGAAATCCTCGGCCCCGGCTTCGATCTCGAAGTCGTCGAAATGCACCACCGTTTGAAAAAGGACGCACCCAGCGGCACCGCGAAAAAACTCGCCGAGATTTTGGCCGAAGTCCGCGAACTGCAATACAACGACGACGTGCGCCACGGCCGCCACGGCATCGTCGGCGAGCGCACCGACAGCGAGATCGGCATGCACGCCATCCGCGGCGGCGATGTCATCGGCGACCACACCGTCATCTACGCCGCGCAAGGCGAGCGCGTCGAGCTGACCCACAAAGCCTCCAGCCGCGAAACCTTTGCCCACGGCGCCCTGCGGGCCGCCGTCTGGGCGCACGGCAAACCCGCCGGCCTCTACGACATGCAGGACGTGCTGGGGCTCAAGTAACACATGCGCGCCGGCCTCGCCCTCGGCTCAAACCTCGGCGACCGCCTCGCCCATCTCCGCCTCGCCCGCGAGCGCGTCCTCGCCCTGCCCGGCGTCTTCGCGCCCGCCCTCAGTTCGCGCGTCTATGAAACGGAACCCGTCAGCTCCGGGCCGGATGCCGGCGCGTATCTCAACGCCGTCCTCGAAGTCGAATACGACGGCCAGCCCATCACCCTCCTCGACGGATTACAGCGCATCGAAGCCGACTTTGGCCGCCCCTCGAAACGCCCGCGCAACGCCCCGCGCACCCTCGACCTCGACATCCTCTACGCCGGCAATCTCATCCTCAGCAACGCCGAGGTCGTCATCCCCCACCCGCGCCTCCACCTCCGCCGCTTCGTCCTCACCCCGCTCGCTGATGTCCGTCCCGACTTGCTCCTCCCCGGCCAGCACCACACCATCGCCGCACTCCTCGCGCGCCTGCACGATCCCGCCCGCGTGGAACTCTTCGCCGAAACTTTCTAGCGTGGCGCGGACGCCCTCGTCCGCGTCCGTCCGGCGGACGCCCCGTCCGCCGAACCGACGGACGGGGCGTCCATCAGACCATCGCGGACGAGGGCGTCCGCGCCACGCAAACCGAGTCCGCATCACCAACCGTCACCCGCCATTTTCGCCATGAATCCCGCCGACTGCACCGCCATGAAACACCGCGGCGAAAAGCTCGCCGTCCTCACCGCCTACGACTACCCCACCGCGCGGCTCCTCGATGAGAGCGGCATCGACATCCTCCTCGTCGGCGACTCCCTCGGCATGGTCGTCCTTGGCTTTCCCGACACCACCCACGTCACCATGGAGCACATGCTCCACCACACCGCCGCCGTCGCCCGCGGCACCCAGCGCGCCCTCATCGTCGCCGATCTCCCCTTCGCCAGCTACGACACCCCCGCCCAGGCCATCGCCAACGCCCGCCTCCTCCTCACCGCCGGCGCGCACGCCGTGAAACTCGAAGGCGGCGCGAGCCACGCCGCGCGCATCGCCGCTCTCGTCGCCGCCGGCATCCCCGTCATGGCCCACCTCGGCATGCTCCCGCAAAGCATCCGCGAAGAAGGCGGGTACAAGCTCAAAGGCAAAACCCCCGAATCCGCCGAAGCCCTCCTCGCCGACGCCCTTGCGATTGAAAGCGCGGGTGCGTTCGCCGTCGTCCTCGAGTTGGTGAAAGCCGACGTCGCCCAGCGCCTCAGCGCCGCGCTGCAAATCCCCACCATCGGCATCGGCTCAGGCGCAGGCTGCGACGGCCAGGTGCTCGTCACCCACGATCTCATCGGCCTCTTTCCCTGGTTCACCCCAAAATTCGCCCGCCAGCACGCCCAAGTCGCCGCCTCCATCCGCGAAGCCGCGACCACCTTTCTCCGCGAGACGAAAAGCGGTTCCGCTTTTTAATTTCCGTTCGCCGATTGCAGCGTCACCGCACTGCTGCTCGAACGTCCCCGATCATCCAACGCGACAATCCGATAAACGCCCGGTGCCGGATGCCAGTGCAGCGCCTCGCGCGGCGACGACGCCCCGAGAAACGCCTTGTCCGCAAACCAATAAAGCTTCGTCACATCCGCCTCGCTTCGGGCTTGCAGCGCAATCGTGCAGTTCACCACATCGCCGGCCCGCACCGCATACACCTGCCCGTTCGCGGGCGAAACGATCTGCGGCGGTTTGCCTGACCGTGATCCTGTTTCCACGCCGCTGCCCGGCGCGTAAGGCGGAGGGCGGCGGCGCGGGAGGCCGGCCTTTTCAAAAAGCGCGAGCAGATCCGACGGCCAAAATTCATACACCTCACGACGCAACTCCCTCGTCCCGTCGTCGCTCGAAACGCGCAACCCCGTTTCCGCATCCACGAGGATTTCGCGATGCACCTCGCACGGCGTGATCGGCGAAACGCCCGGCACGAACCAACCCGTGACGCGATGCGTGCAAGCCGCCGCCGGGAGCTGGCCCGTCACCGCGCAAAACTCGACTTGCTGAAGATTCGCACCCGGCGGCGGAGCAAGCCGCCGCGGACTCGCGCGGCCCGCCACACGCATCTCGTCGATCATCTGAAAAAGCAGCGGCCCCGCGCAAGTGCGTCCGACGAACGCGGCATTGCGCCGCCCGTCGAAATTCCCCACCCAAACCGCGAGCACATAATGATCGAAGACCGCCACCGACCACGCATCGCGAAAGCCCATCGACGTGCCCGTCTTCCACGACACTCCATCGCTCCCCGCCTCGCTGCCGAGCCCCGGACGGGGGACATGGCCGAGCATTTCCAGCGTCAGAAAAGCCGCCTCGGGACTGACCAGCCGCACGCCGGAATCGTTTTCCGCATGAGGCAGCGTGCGCTGCAAAGCGCGGAGCCGCCCGCCATTCGCGAGCGCCGCGTAGAGCCGCACGAGTTCCTCCATCGTCACCTCGCCGCCGCCGAGCGGGAGAGCGAGTCCGTAGAAGGATTCCTCACGCGGCAGCGCCACGCCCCCGCGTTTCAGAAAGTCGAAAAACGTCGGGTGCGCCAACTGCGCGGCGAGCGCGACGGCGGGGACATTGCGGCTGCGCGCGAGCGCGTCCGTCGCCTTGATCGGCCCGGCGAATTCGCCGTCGAAATTCTCCGGGTTGTAACCGCCGAAGCGCCGCGGCGCATCGGCCAGCATGGTCAGCGGATGGATGAGCCCCTGGTCGATGGCCGCCGCGTAGATGAAAGGCTTGAGCGTCGAGCCCGGCGAGCGCCGGCTGCGCGTGCCATCGACCTGGCCGGAGATTTCCTCGTTGAAAAAGTCCGCCGACCCCGCCTGCGCGAGCACTTCCATGCTGCGACAATCGAGCAGCATCGCTGCGGCATTCGTCACGCCCAGCCGCCGGTTCGACTCCAGATAAGCTGCGATCCGTCGCTCGACGAGGCGTTGCAAATCGCGGTCGAGTGTCGTCGTAATTTCGTGTTGCGCCGGATGCCGCCCGATCTCGCGCAGTACAAAGTGCGGCGCAAAGAACCCAAACTCGCGCCCACCGCGGACGTGTAATTCCACGCCCACCGAATCGCCCGCCCGCCCGGAGAAGCGCGCAGACAGACGATTCGCGGCGACCGCCATCGCACCATTCTTCACATCCGCCCGTGGCGTGCGCCGCGTCGGACTCTGCGGTACCACGCTCAAAGCCACGGCCTCTGACCGCGTGAGACTTGCCGGCGGCTTGCCGAAATACATGAGGCTCGCCGCGCCCACGCCTTCAATGTTCCGGCCATACGGCGCGAGGTTCAGATAGGCTTCGAGGATTTGCGCCTTCGAGTAATGCCGTTCGATTTCGAGCGCCCGCCACATCTGCACGAGCTTCCCGCCCGCCGTCCGCGTGCGCAGTCCGTAGCGCAGCCGCGCGAGTTGCATGGTGATCGTCGAGGCCCCGCCGCGTCCGCTGTGACCGAGCGCCGCGTGGAAAGTCGCGCGCAGGGTGGCGATGGGATTGATGCCGGGATGACTCCAGAAATGTTGATCCTCATGGAGCAGCGTGGCGGCGATGAGTTCCGGCGAGATGCGGTCGAGCGGCGTATGGAGCCGGTATTTTTCATCGGCGCTCAGCGTCACTCGCAGCAGCCGCCCATCGCGATCCAGCACGCGCTGTGAATAGCTCACGCCATCGAGCGGCGGTGGCTCCGGCAAAAACAGCCACCCGCCGCCAAGCAAGGCCAGCACAACGACAAGAGCCATCCCGAAAACGGCGATTGCCCGGCGGCACCCAGCGCCAAAGGCGCGCCCCATACCAGCCCAGGGCAACGCCCTGGGTAGAACGTTTAACAAGCGACTCAGCCCCAACGGGGCGAAACATAATTTTGAGGATCGACGGCAGTTGCTGCCGCCCCGTTGGGGCTTTGATCTCTTTCCATGTGTCACCCAGGGCGTTGCCCTGGGCTGGCATGGGTGAGGCCGTTGGCCTCCAGTCGCAGCGTTCAGTTTCATGCTGGGTCGGCGCTTCACAGCGCGTCGATGACGGTGATCTTCCCGGCGAGAGCGCGGGCCTTCACCGTGCGGTCATACATCGACTCGGCGAAGGTCGGCGGGACCACGAACTCGCCGCGGTTGGTCGGCTTGATCTGATACGTCACCTCGCGGACGCGCGTGCCGATGGTGCCGAAGAAAACGGCGCGGTCTTCGCGCACTTCCACGTAGTCGAAACCCGCGGAGCCCACGCCCGGTTGCAGCGAGCCCGCGGCCATTTCAAATCCACCGGGCAGCAGATCGACGATGGCGACATTCGTCAGTTCGCCGGGGCGCAGGCTGCGGATGCGCAGGCGCACGGTGATCGGTTCGCCGAGCCGCGCGGTGTGCGTCACCGCGCCTTTCGCGTCGATGAACTCGCGGAAGATTTCCAGCCCGTCGGAGACCGGCTGCGTCGGCAGCGCCGCGTCGTAGCCGGCCTCGACGATTTGATAAAACGCGCCCATCCCGCGCGTCTGGTTCTTCGCGGTGAAACGGAGCGCCGTCGCGTTCGCGGAAAACAGCGCGCGTTTCAAAAGCGCGCCGCCCTCGGTGCGAAGCGCGGCTTCACGTTTTGGCGCGAGTTCGGTGATGCTGAGTTCCGGTACGTTTTGCGCGAGGTGCTGCGAGTAGCTTTTCAGCGCGAGCACGGCGTAGGCGGCGGAGAGCGTGCTGAAATCTCCAGCACCCACCGGACGCGTGATCGTCTGAAAATCTGTGGCGGTGATCTTCTTGAGCAAGTCGGGAAAATGCCGCGCGACGACCGCGATGTATTGCGAATCAGCGGCGAGCGCGGAATGGAAGTCGCACCGTTCGCGCGGATCGTGGACGCCGAGTTTGTAGGCTTTGATCAGGCGCTGGGCTTCGTCGTGCATTTTCAAAAGCTCGCAGGCCCCGGCGAGATAGACGCCGGTGAGATCGGCGGGCCATTGCTTCGCGAAGTTTTTGTCGAGGTAGTCGCGGAGATTGAGGATGTAGTTCGTCGTGACGACGCCTTCGCGCGTGAGCAGGTAGATCGCGTAAGCCTGCGTGCGGGCCTCGCGGAGACTGGTCGGTTCGAGGACGACCATCTGCTGCAAATGGCGCAACCCGCTTTGGAAGACATTCGCGGGCGGCGCGAAGCCGGAGCCCTTCGCCTCGAGGAGAAAGTGCATGACGTAGGTCGAGACGAAGTCGATGCGCTCGTTGTTGTCCGCGGCCCAGTAGCCAAAACTTCCCTGGTCGTTTTGGCGGCGGCGGAGCGTTGTGAAAGTGCGCTCGAGCTGCGCGCTGACCTCGCTGCGGCTGAGGCCGAAGTCGGCTTCGTCCGCGAGCAGCAGGCGGCAGAATGCGCCGCTGGTGATCTGTTCGGAGCAGCCGTTCGGGTAGTTTTTCAAATAGATGTCGAGCCCGCGCGCGAGGCCGAGCGGGAGTGCGGAAACGGTGGCGTCGAGCTTGCGGAAATCGGGATGGATCGCGCGCTCGATTGGCACTTCGACGGCGTCCTTCGTGAAGTTGCCGCTGCGCACTGAGGTCATGAACGGCACCGCCGGGCGCACGCTGAGCGTGGAGCGGATCTTCGATTCCTGCCCGTGCGTGGAGGCGCGGAAGACGAGACTGGCGGCGCCGAATTTCTCGCGGGCGCGGACGGTGAAGGTCGCGCTGATCTCCCGTCCTTCGCTGATCTGGAGCGGGTTCGCTGGCGACTTCACGATTTCCAAATGCTCGGACGGCTCGGCTTTGACGCGCACCTCGGCGTTTTCACCGGAGCCTTCGACGCCGTTCGCGATGGTCACGCTCACGTCAAATTGATCGCCAGGCGCAGCGACGGTCGGAACGTTGGGTGTGAGCACGAACGGCCCGCGGATGAGCGAATTCATTTCGGCGGAACCGACCGCATCCGGTGCGACGGCAACGGCCATGATGGTGAGCGTGCCGCTGAAATAATCCGGCACGTCATAGACGACCTCGCGCTCCCGCGCGTCGGCGTCGATCACGCCGGACCAGAAAACCACGGGCTTTTCCGTCACGCGCTTGAACGGGTTGAGGTGCTTTTCGCCATCGCCGCCAAACGCGGACGCGGCGCGCAGGATCGAATACTCGGGCAGGATGAGATCGACGATCTGCTTCGTCTGCACCATGAGCGCGGCCTTGCGGAAAAAGTGCGCGAGCGGGTCGGGCAGCTCGTAGTCGCTGACCTGGAGGATGCCCTGATCGACGGCGAAGACGGCGATGCGCGCGGGCCGGTCGGTCTTGTAACCGATGCGCAGCGGTTGGCCGGGCAGGGCTTTCGCCGCAGCGCGGAGCGTGATCGGTAGGCGGCGCTTTTCGATGTTCGCCTTGAAGGGCTCGGCGGCGTAGCTGAGCGGCGACATGAAGACTTCCTTCGAGTCGAGCGCGCGGACGAAGCAGACGTTCACATAGCCCGTGCCCTCGAAATCCGCGGGCACGCGGATGTGCTGCACGGTGCTGGTGCGGTCGGCCTTGAACCAGGTGTGCGCATAGACTTTGTCGCGCTCGATGGTGATGAGGCCGCTGCCGGTGTAGGGCGCGACGATGCTGATTTCGATCTCGTCGCCGGTGTTGTATTGCGGGCGCGAGAGCTTGACCTGCAGCTCCGCGTTCTTTTCCAGCGAGCGCGAAACCGCCCCGCGTCCGACGACGGTGAACGACACCCGGCTTACGCACGCGCCGCTTTCCTTTTCGTGCAGCTCGATCACGTAGTTGCCGGGCACATCGGTGGGAACGCTGTATTTAAGCCCATCCGCGGCGATGCTCATGGCTTCGGTGCGCACGAGGTTTTCGCGCGAAACGGATTCGTAGGCGTAGTTGCCGTCGTCCTTTTTCGTGAGCACGGAAACGAACGTCTGCTCGATGAGGCGGCCTTCCAGATTCTCCACGGCGATCTTTTTCAGCGCCGGATCGAGCGCGATCCATTCAACCGCGCGCTGGCTGCCCATCTTGATGTAGCCGAAGTCGCCGTCCGGCTTCGCGCCGATGACGTAGGGCAGCGCGGAGACGAGCAGATGGTTGCTCGTGGTCACGCTGCGCCCGCTGTCGGCCTCGAAGCCTTCCGCGTAGAAGGTCATCGCGTAAGTCGCGTCGGCGAAGCGGTTGAGCTTCAGGTCGAAGCTGGCCGCGCCCTGCTCGTCGGTCTTCTCCTCGCCGAGATCCACGTCCTGGGATTTCACCTCCTTTTTCTCATCGTGGAGCCGGTCGAAAAAAGTGAAGCCGGGGAATTCCTCGAAACGAAACGCGGCGGGCGAGAGCGCGAGGTGCGCCTTGATGCGGCGTCCGGTCGCGGGCGTGCCGTAGAGATTGCGCAGGGTGATCGCGGCGCGCACATCGTCGGGCGTGACCCAGCCGGATTTCGCGTTCTTCGAGAGGCGCGATTCGATTTTCATCCGGTCGGGGAGAAACTCCTTCACCACGACCGAGGTCTCGCCGAGGAGCAGGCCGCGTTTTCCATCGCGGACGAGATAGACATTGATCGCGTAGCTGCCGGTCGGCGACTCGTAGGCTGATTGATAGCTGGTCTCGGCGAAGCCCATCGCGGGCAGCGCGAGCTTGCGCACCTGCACGCTGGTGCCGCGCGCGTCGATGACTTCGGTCTCGACGGGCAGGCCCTCGAGTTTGCCGGCCCAGTCGCGCTGCTTCACGATGAGGCCGATGCGGATTTCGTCACCGGGCCGGTAGATGCCGCGCTCGGTGAAAACGAACGCGTCCAGCTCCGCGCCCAAGCGGCTCTCGACCCCGCCGGTGTCGAAGCGGGAGTAGTCGAGCTGCCGGTCCTCGCGGGCGTAGGGCATGAAGGCCACATCGTTGCCGCGGCGCGCGACGAAGGCGACGGGCTGCTTTTCGCGCGTGGGTTTGCCGAGCGAGGGAAAGGCGACGCGCCCGTCTGCGGCGGTCTGGCCGGTGAGGATCGGGACGCCGTTTTTCGCGAGCACATCCACGGTCACGCCGCCGAGCGGATCGCCGGTTTTGATCGAGGCGAGAAAGACATCGCGCCCGCCGTCGGCGTTTTCTTTCACGACCATGCCGAGGTCGGTGACGAGGATGAAGCGGCCATCGCCGACATGGTTTTCGTTTTCTTCCTCCTCGCCAGAGTCGTCGTTTTCATCGCTGTCCGCGTCGGCGTTTCCGTCGCCGTCGGCGTTCGCGTTTTCCCCCTCGTCGGCGGGTTTCTTTTTTGGCGGCTGCCACTCGCGGGCTTTGAGGAAAAAGAGGCCCTGCATGGCGCTGCCGCCGTCGTCCGCGGGGCGCAGATGTTTCGAGAAATCGAAGGTCGAGTAGTTCGCCTTGAACTTGTTTTTGACGTTGATCGACTGCCGCTCGGTGGCGAGGCGCGCGATGTTTTCGCGGCCAAAGTGATAGTTCACAAACTCGGGATTCTGGAACTCGCCGCGCGTCTGGCTGACGAGGTGGTTGATCTGATCCGCCGGCACGCGCGCGACTTCGTATTCGATCGTCTTCACGCCGCGCGACTTGATCGAGAGCTTGCGCTCGCCATTGAGCGCGAGCACGCCGCCGTGGCCCTGGATCTCGATCTCACGCGGCAGCTTCGGCACGTCGAGCACGCTGGCAAAGTCCTCGCGGAGCACGAAGCCGCCGAGCGCGCGCACGCCTTTGCCGACGGTGACGTAGAGCTGGCCGGCGCTTTCGAGGCTGATGCGGAAGCTGTGCAGCGCGGAGTTTTCCTTGCCCGACGGGATGAGTTTTACCGGCAGCAGCATTGCCTTTTTGAGCACGTCCTCGTTGATCTCCCGCGGGCCAGACCACTTTTTTCCCTCCTCGTCCTCGCCTTTCGCCGCGCGCCTTTTCGGCAGCAGCCAGATGTGCAGCGCTTTCTGAATGTCCTCGGATTTTGCCGCACAGGAGCCCTCGACGAGCACGATCTGCTCAGGCTCGCCCTCGTTGTTGCGGACGATTGTGCCCGTCACCGCTTTGATGGTGAAGAAGCTGTAGAGATCGGGCACGCGAATCTTTCTCTCAAGTTCCGTCACCGTCACCACGCCGCCTTGGAGTGTCGGCAATCCCTTCTCCAGCGTGAGGCGCAGGAAGTCCTCGCGCTCCGGCAGGATGAGCGCGCTCGTGCGCAAATACATGACGCGCTGATGCTGTCCGGCGGTGAGCGTGAAACGCGGCGCGTCCTTTTTGAAAAGCTCCGAGCCGCCGATCACCGCGAGCTTCAGCCGCTTCTCCAGTTCCACCGGATCGACGCGGTGCGTGAAATCAAAGGTGGCCGTGACCTGCTTCACCGCCGGATCCGTCGGGTCGGTGTAAAACTCGAGCTTCGGCATCGTCACGACGAAGGGCGGCGTCTGAAACTCGGGCGCGTAGTTGGCGAGCAGGACATGCGAGGGAAAGAGCGACCGGTCGAGAATGACGCGGTATTTCCGATCCGCCGGCCAGTCCTGCTTCGGCTCGAAAATGAGCCGCGCGTCGCTCGCCCAGCGCCAGGAGCCATCGACCGGCGGGTCCAGCCGCACGCCAGAGGTGAGCGCCTCAAGTGCGGCTTTGAAGGGGCCCGAGAGCTTCAGTTCGCCACGCTGCACCGCATCCAGTTTGGCCACCGACGCGCCAAAGCGAATGACGAGTGGCTTCGGTTTCAGCTCCTTTTCCAGCGGCGTCACGCCGGGCGGTTCGGCCACCACGCTGACCGTCACGGGCTTCGGCCGGTGCTGATATTCGTCCCACATTTTCCATCCACCCACCGCCGCCGCGAGCAGCAGCAGCGCCAGCACCGCACTGCCGCGCCGATGCCCGCGCACCCAGCCGACGCCCGCGCCGCACCAGCGCCGGAGCCAGCCGGGAGGTTTCCACGAGAGGTCGCCGATGGAGAGAGAAACGAATTGCCGGATTTTGGTGAGCATGGAGATGAGCCGGCGGACAAACGCCGCCTGCCATCCCATACGGACGCACCACGCCGAATCTTTCAGCGATTTTGAGGAATGAAGCGCGCCCCGAAAATTCCTGCGCCTTTGACCACCAAAGAAAAAGCGTGGGCAGTGAGGGGATCGAACCCCCGACCAACTCGGTGTAAACGAGCCGCTCTACCGCTGAGCTAACTGCCCTGCTGGCCCATCCAATTTGGCCGCACAAGTGCCACGCGAGCAAGGTGGATTTTAGGAAGGTTGCCGCATCGGAGCTTCGCGGAGCGCGGCAATCTTCGCGGCGTGTCCCCCGGTGCGCCGCAGACGAAGTCTTCGCGTGGAAGGGGCGGCGTTTCTTCTTCAATTCAGCAGTTCCCGCCTATAACCTCACGGATCGTACTCTGTGTTGATCCGGGATTTTGGTCTCAATCATCCGAGACAATCCAAAACCCCAAGCATGGCCCCGATCGAAAAACTCCTCGACGAAAGTCGGCGCGAACTGCTCGACCTCTCCACGCGCAATCGCCTGCTGTCGATCCCTGTCGAATCCAAATCAGCCAAGCTGATTCATGTGCGCGACGAGAAAAGCGACGCGGTTTTTCGTCTGCTTGTGGGCGAACACAAAGCGATGGGTTTTCTCCCCGGTATTGAAAAGAAATCCCAGCCGACAACCGGCGAAGTTGCTGCCACGGAGGGTGGTGAATTCGACGATGAAGAAACTGGACTGCCGCAACCAGACGAAGAATTAGATGCAGAGACCGGGGAGGCTCGCCGCCATCTGGACACGAAACTCCAAACCGCGTTGACCTCCGATGGTCTCCAAAAGCGGCTGCTCGCACTCTACCGCGACGCACAACTCATCATGGAGGAGCAGGGTGTAAACATTCTCTATCTAGCCCTCGGGTTCTTAAAATGGTTTGAAGCCGAGAAAGCAGACACACCGCGTTACGCACCTCTTATCCTCATCCCCGTAAAGTTGGAGCGGCGCAGTGTGCGCGAACGCTTCTTGCTAAGTTGGCGAGAAGAGGAAGCGCAGGAAAATCTTTCGCTCGCAGCAAAACTCCTGGCTGAGTTCGGCATCGAACTCCCTAAATTTCCCGGCGACGAAGAACTCGTGCCTTCACGCTATGCAGCAGCCGTTACCAAGGCCGTGACCGGCCAACAGCGGTGGGAAGTCGATTTGGATGCGATGACGCTCGGCTTTTTCTCATTCGCAAAATTTTTGATGTATCGCGACCTAGACCCGCGAAATTGGCCTGATCCGACGCGGCTTGTCGAACATGCAGCAATAGGAAGTCTCCTGCGCGACGGATTTCCCGCTCCAGATCATCCGTTTCCCGAAGACACGCATCTCGACGAACTGATTCCCGCTGCGCGGCTAGACCACGTTGTAGATGCGGATGGCTCGCAGACTATCGCCATTGAAATGGTTCGTCAGGGTCGCAGTCTCGTGATTCAAGGGCCGCCGGGCACCGGGAAAAGCCAATCCATTACTAACCTCATTGCCACCGCTGTACTTGATGGAAAAAAAGTGCTCTTCGTAGCGGAAAAGCTCGCGGCGCTTGAAGTGGTGAAGCGTCGGTTAGAAGCTGCCGGCCTCGGAGCACTTTGCCTCGAGCTTCATAGCCACAAGGCGCACAAACGCGCAGTATTGGAAGAAATCGGACGCACCTGGCAGCTTGGGCAGCCGCGAGGGCAGGAACTTGAGGCCGTTGTGGCTCGATTGGAAGAGATGCGTAACCGACTCAACGCCCATGTCGCTGTGCTCCATACGCGATTAGAGCCTTCGGGGGTCACACCTTTCCGCATCCTTGGCGCGTTGGCTGCGCTTGGCGAGCGGGGGCGCGAATTGGGTGAAATCGATCTTGCCGACGGTACGACATGGGATGCGAATGGCTTACGTGAACGTCGCATGCTTGTGGACGAATTGGCTCAGCGCGTGGAGGTGATGGGTGCGCCATCGGCTCATCCGTGGCGCGGTTCCGAGCGTGACACCCTGCTCAACATCGATCTCCCACGCATCCGTGACAGAATTGACCGGTTAGCTGTTGCCCGACCACTGCTCCATAAGGATGCACAACGGCTTGCTGGCTTACTTCGTCAGCCGGAACCCATAGACTTCGCTCACACTGAGGGATTTCGCCGGATTGTCGGTCACGTAGCAGCCGCGCCACCGATGGATCGGAAAGCGATTGGCCACGACGTGTGGAATACACAATTGGACAAACTGCGGAGCCTCGTCAGACACGGACGTGAATTTGCAGATTTGCGACATAAGCTCCTAGACGTCTTAACCGACCCCGGCATCGAGGCTGCGGTGCCTATCGAGCTACATGAATTAAGTGTTAAGCTTAACCGCCTCAACGCGGCTCTACCTCCGCTTTACGAAACCACGCAAAAGCTGGCGAATTTGATCAAGCAGCCAGTGCCGTCACATTTTGCACATACGGAGGCGTTGCTACGGATGGCTGGTCACGTAGCAGCCGCGCCACCGATGGATCGGAAAGCGATTGGGCACGATGTGTGGAATACACAATTGGACAAGCTGCGGAGCCTCGTCGGGCATGGACGTGAATTTGCAGATTCGCGGGATAAGCTCCTAGACATTCTGACCGCTCCCGCCGTCGAAGCTGCGGTGCCTATCGAACTGCGGGAATTGAGTATCAGGCTTAACCGCCTCAACGCGGCGCTGCCTCCGCTTCACGCAACTACGCAACAAGTAGCGCATTTGATCAAGCAGCCAGCGCCTCTGGATTTCGCGCATACCGAGGCGCTTCGTAGAATGGCTGATCACGTCGCTGTCGCTCCGCAGCTCGATAGAAAGGCGCTCTGCCACAATGTGTGGGATGCGGGTTTGGATGGATTACGGGACTTGGTTGAACACGGGCGCGCCTATGCGGAACTACGGAAAAAGCTTTCGACCCTAGCCATCGATACGGCTGCTGAAACGGATCTCAGCGCAGCGCGCTCCAGCATAGCAGCTCACGGCCGATCTTTATTCCGCTTTCTTAGCCGTGATTTTCGCAATGCTATGGCGGCGTTGAGAGGAGTTTTACGAGGAGAACCGCCACCAAAACATGCTGCACGTATCGCGTTGCTGGATGACTTGCTCGAAATGCGTCGTCACCTACTCAAATTGCGTGGGCGTGCGGAACATGGCCGTCAGGCGTTTGGGGTTGCCTGGCGAGACGAGGATTCCGAATGGGCACAACTGGCGGCAGCTATCTCGTGGGTCGGTGGGGAAGCTGATGCGTGCCTCGGTCCGGGATTTCGGCAAATATTTAGCGAGCTAGACCCGCAGGCGAATTTTGCCTCGCTGAGCAACTTGCTTGGCGAGCAACTTGGCGAAGCATGGCTCGCAGCCGGTGCAATAAAGGAAGCGTTGGCACTAGACCTTGGTGCGGTATTTGGCTGCCCGGTCATGGAAAGCGTAACATTTGCGGCGTTAAGCGAGCGCGTTGTCAAATGGTTCGAGCGGCTAGAGTATCTGCTTGCGGCTCATCGGATACTGCCCTCACTACGAGGGTGCAGGGACGGTTCCAAATCGACGAGTTTTAATCCGATAGAGGGCGATGGTTCCGCTTGGGAGCAGCTTGCGGCACTTGCTTCATGGGTGAGTGGGGAGCGCGATGCCACCAATGCTTTGGGGTTTTGCAGGGGTTTGAATAATTCGGATCAACCCAACGCTTTGATAGCTCCGCTCGGCGGTCATTTACTGGAAGCGCGTCGTCATTTCTGCTTCATACGTGACGGCAGAGAGAGTGGTCGCCAAGCGTTTGGTGACATATGGCGAGGTGAGCACTCCAATTGGGAAAGCCTCACCGAAGTAATCAAGTGGGTCAGTTGCGAAACCGAAGTAGGACTTGGAAGTGAGTTTCGGACGATATTCAGTGGACTAGATTTAAGCGAAGATTTTGGTTCGCTGAGCAAATTGCTTGGCGAGCAGCTTGGTGAAGCATGGCTCGCAAGCGACGCGGTGAAGGTGGCCTTTGCGTTAGACCTTGACGCGGTATTTGGCTGCTCGGCCTTGGAAAATGTAACATTTGCCACGTTAAATGAGCGCGTCGTCAAATGGCTCAAGCGGCTAGAATACGTGCTCGTTGCTCATCAAGCCCTGCCCTCATTCCGAGAACGCTGGGAGGACTCCCGCTTAATGTCCGTCAATCCGTTGCAAAACGAGGATGCTGCGTGGAAACAGATTGAAGCACTCGCTTCATGGGTGAGTGGGAAAAGCGATGGTAGCTACGATTTTGGGTTTCGTAGGACATCAAGCACATGGGAACGATTTGACTCTTTGATTGCTCCGCTCGATGGCAACTTATCGGAAGCGCGTCATCATTTCGATGCCGTGCATGGCGGTGCCGAACGTGGTCGCCAAGCGTTTGGTGATTCATGGCGAGGAGAGGATTCAGAATGGGAAAAGCTCGCCGAAGTAATCAAATGGGTCGATTGCGAAACCGAAGTAGGACTTGGGGGTGAGTTTCGCAGGATTTTTTCGGAACTGGACGTGACCGTAAATTTCACTTCGCTAACTGCTTTACTTGGTGAACGACTCGGTGAGGCCCGGCTCGCGGCCGATGCGTTGAAGGCTGAGGTAAAATTGAATCTCATTGCGGCTTTCGGATGTGCCTCGTTGGACAACGTGCCGTTCGCTTTATTGGACGAGCGTCTGGCACAATGGCACGAGCACCTAGAAGGTCTCACTCACTGGAATACTTGGTTTTTTCGTGCCATTCGTGCCAGACGATTCGGGCTTGGGCCGATTGTTGAGGCGATGGAGACCGGTCGCCTGCCTAATCATGCAGCCGTCGATGTTTTTGACCGGGGCTATTTCAGTCGATTGCTTCGTGAGGCAGTACGACTCAAACCGGAGCTGGTCCAATTTAACGGATTAGAGCATGAGCGCCTCGTCGCTGATTTTCGCCGTGCCGACATGGACCGAGTGAAGCTGGCAAAATATCGCGTCCTCGCAAAGCATTGTAACGAGTTGCCGGCCCGTCACGCGGGGTTGGGCGGGACTGGTGTTTTGCTAGGTGAATTGGAGCGAAAGCGCGGCCATCGTCCTGTGAGAAAGCTGCTGAAAGATGCGGGTAATGTCGTCCAGGCTATAAAGCCCGTTTTTATGATGAGTCCGCTGTCGGTTGCGCAGTTCTTGGAACCGGGTTCTATCGAATTTGACTTATTGGTGATCGACGAGGCCAGCCAAGTGCAGCCGGTAGATGCACTCGGCGCATTCGCGCGCGCGAAGCAGCATGTTGTCGTTGGCGACAGTCGGCAGCTTCCACCCACGCGCTTTTTCTCAAAGCTTACAAGCAATGACGACGGGGAAAGTGAGATCGCCGAGGATGAGATGCCCGCCGCGCAAGCGAAGGATGTTGAGAGCATTCTTGGTCTGTGCTGTGCGCGTGGTCTGCCCGAGACGATGCTGCGCTGGCATTATCGCAGCCGACACCATTCGCTCATTGCCGTGTCTAATCGCGAATTTTACGAAGACAAGCTCTTCATAGTTCCCAGCCCACATCTCGCCTCGTGTGGTCTCGGCCTCTCCTTTCATTTCGTCGAAGGTGGCATCTACGACCGTGGACAGTCCGGTACGAATCGTGTCGAAGCGTGTGCCATCTGTCGGGCCATTCTGGATCACGCGCGGCAACATCAGCATTTAAGTCTCGGTGTCGCCGCATTTTCCATGCGGCAAAAACAAGCGATCCTTGATGAACTTGAATTGCTACGCCGAGAACATCCTGATCTCGAAGGCTTTTTCCACGCGCATCCTCACGAGCCGTTTTTTGTGAAAAATCTTGAGAATGTCCAAGGCGATGAACGAGACGTTGTTTTCATTTCCGTCGGGTATGGCCCGGATGCGAGTGGCTACATTGCGATGAATTTTGGCCCGCTCAGTAGTGAGGGCGGTGAGCGGCGTTTGAATGTGCTCATCTCCCGCGCCAAGCGCCGGTGTGATGTTTTCGCTTCGCTCCACGCTGATGACATCGACCTAGCACGCGTGACCGGTCGCGGCGTACGTGCATTCAAAACCTTCCTGCAATTTGCGGAGACCGGACGACTCGCCGTTGCCGCCCGGACTGGAGGAGAGGAGGATTCACCGTTTGAGGAAGCCGTGCGACGTGCGATCGAGAGTATCGGCTATGAAGTTCACCCTCAAGTTGGCGTTGCAGGCTTTTTCGTGGACCTCGGCGTTGTGGACCCCGCTAAGCCGGGTCGCTACATTCTCGGCATTGAGTGCGATGGTGCGGCGTATCACTCATCCCGGTCTGCGCGTGATCGCGACCGTCTGCGGCAAGCGGTGCTAGAGGATCACGGGTGGATCATTTATCGAATATGGAGCACTGACTGGTTCCAACGACCCGGCGAGCAACTTCGCAAAGTTGCTGCTGCGTTAGAGCAAGCGAAAATTGCACTGGCCGAAATACGCCCGCCACCTGCGATCCCCCTGGCGGAAGAGACGGAAATTGAGCGGGAAGCAGCGAATGACGTGGAGGTTGTGGAAGCACTTGCCGTCCCGTACGTCGAAGCGAAATTTATCGTGCCGCATTACGCCGCGCCACACGAATTACCCGCGAAACAAATGGCCGATGTACTTTTTCGCATCGTGGAGATCGAAGGGCCGGTGCATCAAGACGAACTTACCGCTCGCGTTCGTGACCTGTGGGGTTTGGGTCGCGCAGGCTCTCGTATTCAAGACAGCGTCACGCGGGGCATTCGCGCGCTACTCGTTTCGCAACGTTGCCAACGTGAAGATGACTGCCTTTTTCTTCCGGGCGCTCCGGTTCGTGTTCGCAATCGCGAAAGTGTCCAATCAGCAAGTCTTCGCAAAGCTGAATTGCTCCCGCCGCAAGAACTTCGTACCGCCATTGAAACGATTGCCGTCGCGCACTTCGGCGCTGGTGCGCGCGAACTTGTTGTTGCCGTCTCTCGGTTGCTAGGCTTCAAAGCGACCAGTGCGGCGCTCCGTGAGGTAATCGAGCAGCAAGTGCGGGCGTTAAAAATAAGGGGGCGGCTAGTTGAACAGGATGGGCTTCTCCGCACGGTCGTAGATGAAGTGAAATGACTTTTCCGCTGCCCAAGCGATGAACACGATCAAAGAACTCGATGCCGTAGCGCTCATGCGCGACCGGCCCGCCCACGGATTGCAGCGGGGCGACGTAGGCACCGCGGTGCTCGTGCATGGCGACGGCGAGGCTTTCGAGGTGGAGTTTGTCGGCTACGACGGCCACACCGTGGCGCTCGTGACGCTGGAACGCGGCCAGGTGCGCCCGCTCCATGCGAGCGACATCCCGCACGCCCGGACGCTCGCGGCGGCGTAGGCTCGGTCGCGCGGCTGGGCGGTTGCAAATTCCAAATCTTGATTCAGTCGCACGGTGGCTGCATGTTCGGCGCGTGCGAAAAAAGATCATCAGTTCGACGCCTGACGTGATGGGTGGGACGCCCGTTTTCGCGGGAACCCGTGTTCCGGTGCAAACGCTCATTGATTACATCGAAGGCGGGGATTCGATTGACGATTTTGTCGATGGGTTTCCTACGGTGAAGCGGGAGCAGGTCATCGCGTTTTTGGAGGAAGCCAAAAAGCGGATGCTGGCCGTGGCCGCGTGAAAATCCTGCTGGACGAGTGCATCGACCGGCGGCTGGCGAGGGATTTGCAAGGGCACACCGTCAAGACTGCGCCGCAGATGGGATGGGCGGGCATCAAGAATGGCCGCCTGCTGGCTCTGGCCGAAAACGAGTTTGAGGTGTTCGTGACCGTGGATCGCAACCTGTCTTTCCAGCAACACCTGCCGAAATTCAAAATCGCCGTGCTCGTGCTGAGTGCGCGCTCGAATCGGCTGGCGGATTTGCAGCCGCTGGTTCCGGCGATGCTGGCCTGCTTCCCGACGCTCAAAGCGGGAGAGGCGACGCTCATTCCGTAGTATACTCCCGTTGTATACTGACGCCGAAAAATAGGAGGATTCCGGAAAACTCGGGACGACATCTCAATCCGCGCAAATCTCTGTTTTCCTGCTGTTTAGCGACTCCAGATGATTCGGGAGGATTTGGGAAAAACCGCCCTTTTCTTGATGTAAACGAGCCGCTCTACCGCTGAGCTAACTGCCCTGCTGACACCGCCCTACTTGCCCGCGCACGCCCCCGGCGGCAAGCGGATTTCCCCGCTGGCGAACCCAGCCGTTTTGGCCCGCACGGTGCGGAGTCGGCGGACCCTGCGGACGCGCCGAAGTTTGCACACGCCGTCGCCACCCGATACAGGAAGCGCCTCCCATGCGGACTGTGCTCGATGTCATCCAGGCGACGACCCCGTTTTTCCAAAAGAACGGCGTGGAAAGCCCGCGCCTGAACATCGAGCACCTGCTCGCCCATGTGCTCGGAAAGAAACGCATGGAGATCTACCTGGAATTTGACCGCCCGCTCGGCGATCAAGAGCTGGAGCCGCTTCGCGGGCTGGTGAAGCGCCGCGCCGCAGGCGAGCCGCTCCAGCATCTGCTCGGCACGGCGGAGTTTCACGGGCGCACTTTCGCCTGCGATAGACGCGCGCTCATCCCGCGCCCGGAGACGGAGCAGCTCTGCGAGCTCGTGCTCGCGGGCGGAAAGGCGGCGCGCATTCTCGACGTGGGCACGGGCAGCGGGGTGATCGCGCTCACGCTCGCCGCGGAGTGGCCGGAGGCGCAGGTGGACGCGGTGGACATTTCCGACGCCGCGCTCGCGCTGGCGCGCGAAAATGCCACGCGGCTCGGCCTCGCGGAGCGGGTGCCATTTTCGCGCAGCGACCTGCTCGCGGAGGTCACCGGCGAGTTTGGCCTCATCGTCGCCAACCTTCCCTATATCGACTCCGCCGAAATCCCGCAGCTCGCCCGCGAGGTGCGGCACGACCCGCTCTCCGCGCTCGATGGCGGCGCACGCGGGCTGGAGATTTTCCAGCGTTTCGTCCCGCAGGCCGCGCGGCATCTGCGCGGGCGGCTGGCGCTGGAGATCGGCCACGACCAGGCCGCGGCGCTCACGGACCTGCTCGCCGCGCACAATTTCCAAGACATCCGCGCGCAGACCGACTACCAAGGCCGCAACCGATTCCTCTTCGCAATTTATGGATAAAATTCTCGTTCACGGCGGACACACGCTCTCTGGCTCCGTCAAAATCAGCGGCTCGAAAAACTCGGCGCTGCCCATCCTCGCCGCCACCCTGCTGACCAAGGAGCCGTGCGTCATCCACCACGTCCCCGACCTCAGCGACATCCATTACATGCTGCAAATCCTCTCGCACCTCGGCGCGCAGGTCGAGCGGGCCAGCGGCGTGGTCACGGTGCAGGCGGAGAAAATCATCACCGAAGCTCCCTACGAGATCGTCCGCAAAATGCGCGCCTCCGTTTGCGTGCTCGGCCCGCTGCTCGGGCGCGAAAAGGAGGCGACCGTCTCGCTGCCCGGCGGCTGCGTCATCGGCGACCGCCCGATTGATTTGCATTTGAAAGGCTTCGAGGGCCTCGGCGCGATGCACCGCATCGAGTCGGGCAACGTGAAAGTTTTCGCCAGCCAGCTCATCGGCGGCGTCATCAACCTGCGCGGCAAGCAAGGCCCCACCGTGCTCGGCACGGACAACGTGATGATGGCCGCGGTGCTCGCGGAAGGCACGACCGTCATCGACAGCGCCGCGGCGGAACCCGAGGTCGTGGATCTCGCGAATTTCCTCATCAAGATGGGCGCGAAAATCGAGGGCGCGGGCACGCGGCGCATCGTCATCGAAGGCGTGAAGGAGCTGCACGGCGCGGAGCACGAGGTCATCCCGGATCGCATCGAGGCCGGCACCTTCCTCGTCGCCGGCGCCATCGCCGGAAAAGAGATCACCCTCCGCCGCGTCGATCCCTCGCACCTCACCTCCGTCATCGACGCGCTCACGCGCTCCGGCTTCAGCTTCAAAGCCGACGGCGAAAACCTCACCATCTTCGGCAATGGCACGCCCAAGGCGCTGGAACTCACGACCGAGCCCTACCCCGGTTTTCCCACCGACATGCAGGCGCAAATGTGCGCGCTGCTTTCCAAAGCCGCGGGCATCTCCGTGATCACGGAAACCATCTTCCCCCAGCGCTACATGCACGTCTCCGAGATGAAGCGCATGGGCGCGGACATCTCGCTCAACGGCGCGACCGCGATCATCAAAGGCGTCGAGCGCATGAGCGGCGCGCCGGTCATGGCCAGCGACCTGCGCGCCTCCGCGGCGCTGGTTCTCGCGGGCTTGCAAAGCGAGGGCGTGACCGAGGTCAACCGCGTCTATCACATCGACCGCGGCTACGAACTCATCGACGAAAAGCTCAACGGCCTAGGCGCGCGCATCGAGCGGATGAAGGCGTGATTTTTCCCGGCCTACCCATGTCCCGCCTTCGGATTTTCACACGCCACGGCATCCTCGCCCTGTTCCTTTTCGCCGCCGGATGCGCCACCCCGCCGCCTCCGCCGCCGAAGCCACCCACGCCGGAGCTGCCGCGGAAACAATCGTACTGGACCGGCGAGGGAGTGACCGGCGAGCCCTCCATCGCCATCATTCTCGGCGAGCAGAGGGCGCATTTTTTCAAAGGCAAGACGGAGGTGGGACAGGCGGTGATTTCCAGCGGCAAGAAAGGATTCGAGACGCCGACCGGGGACTTCAAAGTCATCCAGCGCGACAAAAATCATGTCTCGAATCTCTACGGGGAATTCGTGGATGAGACCGGCGTGGTGGTGAAAACCAATGTGGACATCACCAAGGAAACGCCGCCGGAGGGCGCGAGTTTCCAGGGCGCGAAGATGCCGTTCTTTCTCCGCTTTCACGACGGTGCCGGCATGCACGCGGGCCGCCTGCCGGGCCATCCCGCATCCCACGGGTGTGTGCGGCTGCCGCGCTTCATGGCGGAGCATTTTTTTGAAAATGCGCCGATGGGCACGCCCGTCACAGTCACGCCGTAGAACGCAGCCTGGGCTTCGGCCCAAATTCCGTTGCGCACGTTTCCCGTCGCGGCGCGTATCGGGTTTCATGTCCACCGCCCTCCACTGGTTTCGCCGCGATCTCCGCCTCACCGACAACCCCGCCCTCGCCGCCGCCGCCGCGCACGACCACGTCATCCCGGTCTATATCGTCAGCGAATGGCGGACGGAGCACGCCTGGTGCGGCGCACCGCGGCAGGAATTTCTGTGCGGCTGCCTCGCCTCGCTGGCGCGGAACATCAAGGCCAAAGGCGGGCGGCTCATCATCCGGCGCGGGCGCGCGGATGAGGTCTTGGAAAAGCTGGTCCGCGAGACCGGCGCAGACGCCATCCATTTCAACCGCGACCCCGATCCCTTTGGCCGCGCCATGGAGGCTCGCGTGGCGAAAATGGCAGCGTCGCTGGCCGTGAAAATCCACGCCCACAAAGATGTCGCCATCCATGAACGCGACGAAGTGCTCACCGGCAGCGGTTCCCCTTTCAAAGTCTTCACGCCCTACGCCAAAGCCTGGCTGAAACTCGACAAGACCGCGCCGGGCCGCGCCCTTGCGAGGCTTTCCACGCCGCCGCACATCGCCAGCGACCCGCTGCCGACGCTCGCGACATGGGGTCTGGCGAGCGACGCGCAGATCATCGAGCCCGGTGAAGCCGCCGCCCGCAAACGGCTCGGGCACTTTCTCGACGGCCCCATCTCCGAATACGCCGCGACGCGCAACGTGCCGCTCGGCGGAGCCCACTCGCGCCTTTCGCAAGACCTCCGCCACGGCACGCTTTCGATCCGCGAGGTCTATGCGAAATGCGCCGCGCTCGCCGGGCGCGAGCCGCACCACTGGCGCAGCATCGGCACCTACATCAACGAACTCATCTGGCGCGAATTCTACATGCAGGTGCTGTGGCACTGGCCGGACGTGCTCGACCGCGAATGGCAGGAGAACTGCCGCGAACTCAAATGGCGCGACCATTGGCGGCCCGAGCGGCAACCGGGCGGCGAGGCTTTCCAGCGTTGGTGCGCGGGTGAGACCGGCTTTCCCATCGTCGATGCCGGCATGCGCGAGCTGAACGCGACCGGCTACATGCACAACCGCGTGCGCATGATCGCGGCGATGTTTCTGACCAAAGATCTGCACGTCTGGTGGATGCACGGCGAGAGCTGGTTCATGCGCCGGCTGGTGGATGGCGAGATCGCCAGCAACAACGGCGGCTGGCAGTGGAGCGCCAGCACCGGCACCGACGCCGCGCCGTATTTCCGCATCCAGAATCCGTGGTCGCAAACGAAGCGCTTCGACCCCAGCGGCGAGTACATCAAAAAGTGGGCGCCCGAGCTGCGCGACGTGCCCGCGCCGAAACTCTGCGAGCCGCCGACGCCCGGCCTCGCGCTCGCCAAAGGCTACCCGCTCCCCATCGTCGATCACCACCGCGAGCGCGACGCCGCGCTGGAAATGTTTCGACGCTAATCCCGCGTGGCGCGGACGCCCTCGTCCGCGTTTGTGCCGCGTGCGCCCCGCCCGCCGAGCTTCGGCGAACGTGGGCGTTCGCCAGACAGCCGCGGACGAGGGCGTCCGCGCCACGCAGCGTCTTCGGACAAATTGTTTTGGTCACGTTGCACCGAAGCGTTATCACAGCCCGCATGTCCCCCACCCTCGCCGTCCTCCCGCCCAATGGTCTCCTCGCGCTCGCCGCGGGCGCCATCGTCGGCCTCGTCCTGCTCATCGCGCGGTTCAAATGCAACGCCGTCGTCGCCATCGTCATCGCCGCGCTTTTCGTCGGGCTCGGCAGCGGCATGCCGCTCGGCGACATCGTCACCAGCTTCGAGGGCGGCGTGGCGAAAACCCTCGGCGGACTCGCCATGATCATCGGCCTCGGCACCATCCTCGGGAAGCTGCTCTCCGAGTCCGGCGCGGCGGAAGTCATCGCCCTCACCATGGTCCGCTGGTTCGGCCCCGCGCGGCTCGATTACGCGATCATGCTCGTCGCCTTCGTCATCGGCATCAGCATTTTCTTCAATGTCGGCTTCGTCCTCCTCGGGCCCATCGCCTTCATGCTCGCGCGGCAA
>JAYWEP010000019.1:0-2080 GCA_043779205.1 Chthoniobacter sp.
TTGTCGAGATCGCCCGTCAGCGTCTCGATGGCCTGCACCTCCGCGGCCTGCGCGTAAAAGGCCGGCCACGCCACCGGCTGCCACGTCTTCACGCTGTCGAGCCGGTAGCCGAAGCGGCGGATGACCGGCGCTTTCAGCACTTCCTTCGTCGCCGCGTCGTATTTCTTGATCGTCAGATAAGTCGCCACGCCGATGACTTTTCCGGTCTTCAAATGGATGATCGGACTCCCGCTGTTGCCGGGTTGAAACGGCGCATCCACCTCCACAAGGTTTGGCCCCACGCCCACGACCTTGCCCTTGATCGTATTGATCACGCCCGCGCCTTCCGAATTGCCCAGCACCACGACCTCGTCATCAATCGTCACCTTTTCATCCACGCCCTGCATGACCTCGAAAGGCGTGCCGCCCGCCGCGAGCTGCATGCGGAAAATATCGTGCCCCACAGCGATCGCTGGCGCCCCACCGGCGACCTTTGTGCCGTCCAGCGACTTGAATCCCGCGCCTTTGATCCCCGCCGCGACATGGGCATTGGTGAAAAGGAAATTCGCCTCGTTCAGCCTCGCCACAAAACCGCTCCCCGAGCCATCCGCGCCGGTGACGAAGACGAGACTGTTGCGATAGGTCTTCACAAGGTCGCGTGACGCCGGATCGCCCGGCGTCGAAGCGGCGGCTACGGACTGCGCCGCTTCCGTCGAAGCGTGCGTCGCGAGCGGAGGAGAACGGTCGTAGCTGTAGGTAATGTTAAATCGCGGATCCTTAGTCCTGTCCCAACCAGCGTACAATTTGATTGTCGCCATGGCTCCCGACGAGTCTTTGCACTCCCAAACTTGTTCGGTGTGGTTCGAACCGGTGCGCCCGACGGATTTTCCGTATTTCTTGTCGAAAGCGTCGCGCGTCGCGTCGAATGTCTGATCGTTTAGCCAACCTTTTGCATTCCTTACATCGTGACGGACGAGTTGGATGACGCCCTTCGTGAATTTTCCGTTCACAAACTCCAGTTCCCAGCGATCTACTTCATAGGTTTCAAACGCGCCTCCGGTGAGCACGATGCGATCGGGGGTATCTTCTTTGACGACTGCGCCGGGCGGCAGAGCCATAACGCGCTTGGCTTCAGCGGGCGTGGCGTTCCACGGGATATTCAAAAACTCGATTGCCTCAGGTGTGCCCGGTTTGCCGGGGGCAACCGGTGCAGCGGGTGTTCCAAAGAAATCAGCGCCGCGCGCGCCGCAAAGCGCGAGGAAGCACAGGATGAGGACCGCGGGGAGTTTCATAGGTGCCGACGTGAGGCGATGAGACGTAGCCGAGGAAAGGGAGGCGCGGAAGTTGAAAGATTCCACGCCGCCCTGCGGTGGTAGGGACGGCACTCCGTGCCGTCCCTACCGCTCACGCGCCCTCGGGATTTTCGCCGAGCAGGCGGGTTTTGCGGCGGAGGGTGACGCGGTTCATTTTCGTTTCGCGGGCGAGGATGGTGGGCTTGCCGCCGAAGTGGGCGAGGAGGTGGCGCAGGGCCAGGGCTTCGAGTTCATCGTGCATTTCCTTGTAGCTCGCGCCGGCGCGGAGCTTTTGCTGGAGCCAGGCGGCGAGCGCGGTTTCGAGCGGCTGGGTGGTGGGTGCGGCACCGGCGCTCTCGCGGAATTCGCGGGGCAGGTGCTGCGGGAGGATGACGCCGCCATTCGAGACGGCGATGGCGTGTTCGAGGACGTTGCGCAGCTCGCGCACATTGCCGGGCCAGGCGTGGCGCTGGAGCAGTTCGGCGGCGGCGGGGGAGAGCTGCGCGTGGCGGTCGGGCGCGAGCGTGGCGAGGAAGGACGCGGCGAGCGCAGGCACGTCGGCGGCGCGTTCGCGGAGGGAGGGCAGGGCGATTTCGAGGACGTGCAGGCGGTAGTAGAGGTCTTCGCGGAAACGCCCGGCGCGGACTTCGTCGCGGAGGTTTTTGTTCGTCGCGGTGATGAGCCGGAGATCGACGCGCAGATCCTCGCGCCCGCCGATGCGGGTGAAGGCGTGCTCCTCGACGAAGCGCAGCAGCTTCGCCTGAATCGCGGGCGAGATGTCGGCGATTTCATCGAGGAAAAGCGTGCCG
>JAYWEP010000020.1:0-19526 GCA_043779205.1 Chthoniobacter sp.
ATCCGCCATGTCGATGACGACATTGGCCGTGGGATTGAACGCGCCGTCGCTGCCATTGCTGCCGCTCGCGACCTGCGCGCGCCCGGCCAGCGGGAGCAGCCCGGCAAGAAGAACGGCGAGAAGGGTGGGGAAGGATGTTTTCATAGTCAGGGTGGGGTGGTTACTTGGCTGGTTTTCTGGGAGGCAGTTCGCGGATGAAGGCCCAGGAGACTTCGGCGGTCTGGCCGTTGTCGTAGTGGACGAAGAAGCCGTGGCAAAAGTCATCTTCCATTTCCACGCGGCGCACGGTGGCTTTCGGCGCAATCTTATTGGCTTTGCGGATGGTGGCGTGAGGTTCGAGGAAGGTGAGTCCGTCCTCGAAATCCACCTCGAAGGCGTCCTCCCATTGCAGGTAGCGCACGTTGCGCAGGTTCACGCCTTGCGCGGTTCCAAAGGGGACTTTGAGTGGATTCAAGGTTTTCATAGCCGGCGTTCTTTCTGAAGTTCTGCGATGATTTGCAGCACTTTTCGCGGCGGCCTCCAAGGATCGAGCGGCTGCATGGTTTCCAGGGCCACCCGCCCCAGCAATTTTCCACCGGGCGAGGAGACATGAATGGGTCGCGGCGGATGATCGCCGATCCACCATTCAAAAACGCAACCGCCGCGCGGGACTTTGCCCATCAGCCAATCGTTCATGGGAGGATGAGCGGGGGCTTTCACACGCGAGAGGCTGGGTGAAACCGCGGTGGCGGTAAAGCCCCATTTCGCGCCCCGCGCTTTGGAGTGCGCGGACTCGTCCGCGCGATGGGAAAAATGAACACCCCGCGCTCGCGCGTGTCCGAACAGCCCACCATGAAAATCCGCCGCCCCATCCTCGCCACGTCCATCGCCCTGCTCACCGCGCTCGCGCCTTTCGCCACCGCCGCCGATGCGCCGAAGCCCGAGGGCAAACTCCCTGAGATCAAACTCGACGCCACCCCGCTCCCCGAGGGCACCGGGCGCTACACCTTCGCGCCCATCGTGGAGAAAGTTTCGCCGAGCGTCGTGACCATCGCCACCTCGAAGCTCCAGAAGAAGAACAAGAATCCGTATTTCAACGACCCGATGTTTCGCCGCTACTTCGGCCTGCCGGATGAAGACAATGGCGACGAAGAAAACGCCAAGCCGCAGAAAGGCGGCGCTGGCAAGAAGCGCCTGGAGCGCGCCGGGCTCGGCTCGGGCGTCATCGTCGCGCCGGACGGCTACATCCTCACGAATAACCACGTCGTGGACGGGGCCGACGAAATCATCGTGACCATCGGCAAGGACAAGCACGAATACAAAGCCACCAAGATCGGTAACGACCCGGCGACCGACATCGCCGTGCTCAAGATCGAGGCGACCAACCTCGCCGCGATCACTTTCACCGACAGCGACAAGGTGCGCGTGGGCGACGTGGTCATCGCCGTCGGCAATCCCTTTGGCTTCACGCAGACGGTGACCATGGGTATCGTCAGCGCGCTCGGGCGCAAGGGCATCGAGCGGGGCCAGAACCCCGGCGACGCGCGCTACGAGAATTTCATCCAGACCGACGCGTCCATTAACCCCGGCAACTCCGGCGGCGCGCTCGTCGATGCGGAAGGCCGGCTCATCGGCATCAATAGCGTGATCTTCAGCATGAGCGGCGGCAATCAGGGCATCGGCTTTGCGGTGCCCGTAAATCTCGCGCGCGGCGTCATGGAGAGCCTCATCAAGACGGGCAAAGTCTCCCGCGGTTTCCTCGGCGTCGCGCTCCAGCCGCTGAGCGAGGATTTGGCGAAGCAGTTCAAAATGGACGGCACCAATGGCGCGCTCGTCGCCGAGGTCACGAGCAAGAGCCCGGCGGAAAAGGCCGGCCTCCAGTCCGGCGATGTCGTGGTGGAAGTCGGCGGCAAAAAAGTGGAAGGCCCGACCGAACTCCAGATGACCATCGCCAGCATGGCCCCCGGCACCAAGGCCGAGCTGAAAGTCATCCGCGACGGCAAGGACAAAAACTTCACCGTCGAGCTCGCCGAGCGTCCGGCCGGCAAAGGCCTGGCCGCCGCCGAGCCCGCCAAGCCCACCGACCCCGACGTGCTCGGCGGTGTGACCGTCGCCGACATCGACGCGGAGGCGCGCAAAAAGTTCGACCTCCCCGAGGGCTTGAAAGGCGTCGTCATCAGCGAGATCGACGCGGACTCCCCGAGCGCCGAGGCCGGGCTGAAAGTCGGCGACGTGATCCTCGAAGCCAACCGCGAGCCCGTCACCACCTCGAAGCAGGCCGTGGAACTGAGCGAGAAACTGAAGAAGGAAAAGAAAATCCTCCTCCGCGTCTCGACCAAAGGCGCGAGCCGCTACGTGGTCGTCGAGCGCAAGGACTGACGCGCCGCCATTTGTCCGAAAGCCCCGCCTGCGAAGGCGGGGCTTTTTTTACTGGCCGTGGCGATGGTGGCCGACGCACGCGGCGCATCTGTAGGGGAAGCTGTCAGCTTCCCCTACAGATGCGGTCGCGCCGCGTGCGTCGCCGCTTGAGACTTGGCGCGCGGCGCGCTACAGCATGCCGCGTGATCCCGTTCACCGCCCGCTGCCTCCTCCTCGCTTGCGCCTTCGCGCTCGCCTCGTGCGCGACGAAGGATCGCGAGCATCTCGTCCGCATCAGCGTCCCCGATCAAAAGATGCTCGTCTTCCACAAAGGCGTGGAGGTCGCGCGCTACGATGTCTCCACGTCGAAATTCGGCGTCGGCGGCCGCGCCGGGAGCTACACCACGCCGCTCGGCGAGATGGAGGTGGCGCGAAAATTCGGCGCGGGTGCGCGCAGCGGGATGAAGTTTCACGGTCGCCGGGCCACGGGCGAAATCGTTGCGCCCAACTCGCTGGGCCGCGACCCGATCGTCTCGCGGATCCTGTGGCTGAAAGGCTTGGAGCCGCAGAACCGCGACGCCTTTGCGCGCTGCATCTACATCCACGGCACCGCCGAGGAATGGCGCATCGGCACGCCCGCGAGCTACGGCTGCATCCGCATGCGTTCGCACGATGTCATCGAGCTTTTCAACACCCTCGGCATCGGCGCGCGCGTGGAGGTGAGCATGTCGCCCTTTCCCAAACAGATCGTGCAAAGCCCCGCGCCCCCGCCTGCGCCGACGGTCGCCGCGGGCAGTGCGCCGGTGAAGCCCGGCTGACCCATGCCGCGCTCGCCCCGCGAACTGACGCGCCGCATCCGCACGCTGCTCGCCATCTTCATCGCCGGCCTCGTGCTCAGCGGACTGACCGCCTTTCCGCTGCTCCATGAACTCGACCTGCTGACGGCACTCATCGGCCCGCCGCGCGGCGCGATGTCGTGGTGGATTCACCACGTCCGCACGGCGCTCGCCGAGACCTATCGCGGGTGGCCCTTCCTCGGCTACGGCACGGACTGGCTGGCCTTCGGGCATCTCGTCATCGCGCTTTTTTTCATCGGGCCGCTGCGCGATCCCGTGCGCAACGTGTGGGTCATCGACGCCGGGCTCATCGCCTGCGCGGGCGTCATCCCGCTGGCGCTGATTTGCGGCGGCATCCGCGGCATCCCGCTTTCCTGGCGGCTCATCGACTGCTCCTTCGGCGTCCTCGGCGCGCTGCCGCTCTGGTGGGTGCGGCGGATGATCGGCGAGTTGGAAAAAGCGCGCGCATGACCGCCGCCTGGCTGCTCGCGCTCGCGCTGCCCGCCCTCGCGGGCGCGGCCCCGGCCCGGCTCGGCTACGCGGACCTCACGCCCGGCGCGGTGACAAAATTCGACGCTCCGCTTTCACCCGCCCTGCAAACGCTCGCGCTGACCGGCGGCAACCCGCGCGTGGCCGCCGCGAAATGCGCGCTCATCGTGCCCCCCGGTTTCGACCCCGCGAAGCCGTGCCCATCTGGCTCAGCAGCGGCCTCACCGACCCCATGGCCACGCCGGCGCAGCAGCGCGCGGTGCGCGCTTCCATGCTCGGCGCGGGTTTCAAAAACGTGCGGCTCGGAACCTCCGCGGGCACGCACGCGCTCGACGCGGCGCAGCTCGCCGCCGGCCTGCGCTGGTTTGCCGCGCCGCGGTCGCTGCCGGGGCCGCCGCGACGCCCGCCAGCAGGTGAAGATTTTACGATGTAGCCAAATCAAAAAGCGCCCGGTAACGTCCGCGCTTTGCCACCGCCCGCCCCATGAAAAAACTCTCCCATCTTCTCTCCCTGTGCGTGCTCGCCGCCGTGCTGATTGCCGTCTCCGGTTGCGTGCAAAACCAGCCCCGGCGCTATGTCCGCAGCAAGCGCGTCGTGCCGCGCAGCCCCTACATCGGCTCGCCGGAATGGATCACCTGGGTCGATCACAAAGTCGATACCCGCTACTCCAACGGCATCCGCCCGGAGGTCGGCTCGCAGGAATGGTATGCCATCGTCGATCACGTCGTCTTTGCCGACTACAGCAATGACTACTACCGCAGCATTTATCGCGATCAGTACCGCAAAGAGTACCAGCGGAGTTTCAACACGCGTGACGGACGCTACAACCACAGCTACGCGGACCACGACTACCGCAGCGAACGCAAGCGCTACCGTCTCGGCTCGATCGAGTGGAAGCGCGCCGTCGATGCCGAAATCCTCAGCGGCCGCGTGCCCCCGCCGCCGCCGCGCTCCGACCCGTGGGACGCGCCGCTCGCGCCCACGCACTGATTGTTAGTCGCGGAGAGCGTGACCGCCAATGTCTGCGTCCTCCCGTCGTCATTCGTCATTCCGCATTCATCATTTTCCCCGTGGCCGTCTCCTCCACCATGCTCGCCCTCGGCACCGCCGCGCCGGATTTCTCGCTGCCTGATGTCACCGATGGGCGCATCGTCTCGCTTGCGGATTTCGCGGAGCGAAAGGCGCTGCTCGTCATGTTCCTCTGCGCGCATTGTCCGTATGTCGTCCATGTCCGTCCGGAGCTGGCGCGGCTCGCCCGCGACTACGCGGGCGCGGGCGTGGCGCTCGTCGCCATCACCGCGAATGACGCCGCGCAATATCCGGACGACGCGCCTGCGCCGACGGCGGCGATGGTGCGTGCGGCGGGCTTCACGTTTCCGTTTTTACATGACGAAACGCAGGCCGTCGCCAAAGCCTACAGCGCCGCCTGCACGCCGGACTTTTTTCTCTTCGATGCCGCGCGCCGCCTCGTCTATCGCGGCCAGCTCGACAGCTCGCGGCCTGGTCGCGGCGCGGATCGCCCCGGCAGCGGTGCGCTGAACGGGGCCGACCTCCGCGCGGCGCTCGACGCGGTGCTCGCCGGGCAGCCGGTGAACGCGGAGCAGCGGGCGAGCATCGGCTGCAATATCAAATGGAAGCCGGGCAATGAGCCCGCGTATTTCTGAAAGTAGCTTGAGCTAAAGCCCAAGCTGCTTTCCGTCTGGCAATCGTCGCGTGATGTGTTCTTTTGAACACATGTCATTTCAGCCGCAAAATCCTTCGCCCGCCGGGCGCGGCTCCGTCTCGAATCCGCACAACCGTTTCGCCAAACTCACCGTCGAGCTGGAGCCCGAGGCGCTGGTGGATGACGACGGTGAGCCCATCCGCCCGCGCACGCAGTTTCTCCGCGACGATTCGCAGTCGGTCATCTCGTTCAACGATTCGCCGGACATCCCCTTTCGCGCGGGGCTGAATCCGTACCGCGGCTGCGAGCATGGCTGCGCCTACTGCTTCGCGCGGCCCTACCACGAATACCTCGGCTTCTCCGCCGGGCTCGATTTCGAGACGAAGATCGTGGTCAAAGAGAACGCGCCCGAGCTGCTCCGGCGCGAGCTTTCCAAAAAAAGCTGGCAGCCGCAGCCCATCGCCATGAGTGCGATCAGCGATTGCTACCAGCCGGTCGAGCGGCGGCTCCAGCTCACGCGGCGCTGCCTCGCGGTGCTCGCGGAGTTTCGCAATCCGGTGGGCATCATCACGAAAAACCATCTCGTCACGCGCGACCTCGACCACCTCACGGAACTGGCGCGGCACGGCGCGGCGCACGTCTGCATCTCCCTCACCACGCTCGACGGCGCGCTGGCGAAAACGCTGGAGCCGCGCGCCTCGCCGCCCAGCCGCCGGCTCGCGGCCATCGAGGAATTGAGCGCCGCGGGCGTGCCGGTCATCGTGCTCACCGCGCCGATCATCCCCGGCCTCACCGACCACGAAATCCCCGACCTCCTCGCCGCCGCCGCCCGCGCCGGCGCCCGCACGGCGGGCTACACCATCGTGCGCCTCCCGCGGGCCGTTGCGCCGCTTTTCACCGAGTGGCTGGAGCGCCACGCGCCGGGCCACAAGGACAAGGTGCTCGGGCGCATCGGGTCGATGCACGGTGGCAAACTCTACGATGCGAAATGGGGCGTGCGGATGAAAGGCGAGGGCATTTTTGCGGAGCAGATCAAGGCGCTCTTCGCCGTCGCCAAACGCAAGGCCGGCTTCCGCGGCGGAGTGCCCGAGCTGTCCGCCGCCGCCTTCCGCGTGCCGACGGATCAGCTCTCGCTTTTCGACTAAAGTGCCGGCCAATAATCAGTGCCAAATCCGCGAGTCATCCTGCGCGGAGCCGGGGTGGAAAGGCGGGCGCAGCGCACCCACCCGGCGATCATCGACCGCCGCTGCGACCACCCCGCGAAAACGGGGTTGGCCTCGCGCGCGGCATTCGGTAAGAAGCCCGCATGCCCGCTGGAAACGACCAACCTCACGCCGCGTGGCTGCACGGCGAATTGCCCGGCTGGGTGCAGGACGGCGTGCTGACCGGGGACGCCGCGCAGCTCCTGCGCGCGCGGTATCCCGCGGTCGCCGATGCCGATGCGATGCTCCAGCGCCAGGCGCGCTCCACGCATTGGGCGATGGTCCTTTTCGGCATCCTCGGCGCGGTGCTCATCGGCGGCGGCATCATCCTCCTGCTGGCGCACAACTGGGATCAACTGAGCCGCCCCGCGCGCGTGGCGGTGGCCTTCGCGCCGCTCGTGCTCAGCCAGGCGCTCGCGTTTTGGATGCTGTGGACGGACCGGGGCACCACGGTGTGGCGTGAAACCACCGGCACCTTTCTCGCGCTCATGGTCGGCGCGTGCCTCGCGCTCATTTCGCAGACCTACAATCTCGGCGGCGACTTCGCGGAGTTCATGCTCGTGTGGACGCTCCTGAGCCTCCCGGTCGCCTATCTGCTGCGGGCCACGCTGCCCGCGATTTGGTTTTGCGTGGCCACGGTCATCTGGGGTTTCAGCATGGAGTGGGGCGAACGTGCGAGCGCGCTCTGGTTCTGGCCGCTGCTGGCACTGGTGCTGCCGCTTTGGTGGATCGAGGGACGGCAAAATCGCTACCATCCGCGTCCGGTGCTGCTCGGCTGGGCCGCGGCGGGAGCGGGCTGTTTCGGCGTCGCGTTTTCCTGCGTGCGCGAATGGCGCGGGCACCACTGGATGCTGGCCTATGCGAGCTGGTATGCGTTTCTCTACATCGCCGGACGCCGCTGGTTCCCGGAAGGGCGGACGATCTGGCATCGTCCGTTTCAGTTCATCGGCGTCATCGGTTCGGCGACGATGGCGCTGATGCTGACCTTCGACTGGCCGTGGCGGGAACTGCACCTGAATGCCGCCGCGCTCACGTCGCATCCGCTGGCGTGGCTGGCGGTCTTCATGTGGCCGGTGCTCGCCGCGCTGCTGTGGATCGAAAGTCTGTGGCGGCGCGACCTCCCGGCGGCCGTCGTGGGTGCTTTTCCCGGACTCGTCGCGGTGGCGATGTCGCTGCCGCCGGGCAGTGCTCGCTCCGTCCAGGCGCTGTTCAATTTCTACGTCTTCGCCACCGGCGTGGCGCTGCTCGTCCTCGGCGTCCGCCGGCATCAGTTGGGCACGGTGAATGGCGGCATGCTGATCCTCTCCGCGCTGGTCCTCTGCCGGTTCTTTGACTCGGAGATGGGCTTCGTTCTGCGCGGCTGCGTCTTCATCGTCCTGGGCGCGGGATTTCTCATCACCAATTTTCTCCTGCTCCGCCGCAAACGCGCCGCGCCATGACCCGCCCACGCCTCCTCGCCCTCGTTTTCCTCCTCGTCGCGCTGGTCCAGCTCGCGCTGCCGGCCATGCGCATCCGCGCTTACGAGCAGACGCTGCGGGACGGCAAAGCTTTCAAATTCCGCACCGCGCCCGTGGACCCGTACGATGCGTTCCGCGGCCGCTATGTGGCCTTGCGGTTTGAAACCGGAGACACCGCTTGGAGCGAAAAGGAAACGGCGAACTACGGGCAAAAAATCTTCGCCCTCGTCGAAACTGGGCCGGATGGATTCGCGCGGTTCACCAGCGCTTCGTCGAAACGTCCCACGGGCGGAGACTACTTGGAGGCGAAGTCGGGCTACGGCGCAGGGGACAAACACGTCCGCGTCGAAGTTCCCTTTGACCGCTTTTACATGGCGGAAAAACTCGCGCCAAAAGCCGAGCAGGTTTACCGCGCGCACAGCGCCAATCGCGGCGAGCGCGACGCCTGCGCCATCGTCCGCATCCGCGACGGACTGGGGGTGATCGAGCAGGTCTTCGTCGGCGACCAGCCCCTTGCCGAAGCTGCCCGGCAGTGAGTGCGGCAGTCGCTCGTCTCTTCCTCTTCCTCTTCCTCTTCCTCCAAGGCCAAGGAGGAAGATTAAGAGGAAGAGGAAGAGGAAGAGTCGGAAACCATTTTTGGCAACTGCCCTAGTCCTCCAGCTCCGTGTGGATCTCGATGAAGTGCAGGATGTCGTGGCGCGTGACGATGCCGACGAGCTTGCCATCCTCGATGACCGCGAGGCGGGAGAGTTCGGGCGCGAGGAGCAGGCGCATGGCGCGCGCGGCGGATTCATTCACGCCGATGCGCAGGGCGTCCGAACTTTTCTCGGCCACGACATCGCCGACGGAAACATAGGGCCATTTCTCGCGCGGAATTTCTTTCAAAAAATCCAGCCGCAGCAGCCCGCGGAAGTCGCCATCCGCCGCGCAGACGGGATAGGCGACGTAGTGGCCCGTGAGGAAAAAATCCTCGACCGCGAGGTTGAGCGGCAGCGTGTCGGGGATGACTGCGGGGTTGGCCGTCATCAGGTCGCGCACGCGCACGCCGGCGAGGACTTCGCGCTGCACGGCATTGGCGTAGCCGGCCTCGGCGGCGCTTTTGAGGAAGAAGCCGATGAGCAGAAAACTCAGCCCGCTCCAGTTCTGCCGGAGCAGCATCCAGGCACCCGTGAAAATGAGCACCCAGCTAAAGCCGATGCCGATGCGCGAGGAAATGAAAGTGGCCCAGCGCAAGCGGCCCGACCGCGCCCAGAGCAGCGCGCGCAGCACCCGCCCGCCATCGAGCGGGTAGCCGGGGATCATATTGAAAACGACGAGGGTGAGATTCGTGATCGCGAGCAACCCGCAGACGAGCGCCGCGGCCTGCCAGCCGAGCGCCGTGAAACCCCACGAGAGCAGTTGCGCGAGCACGCTCAGCACCACGCTAACCACGGGACCACCGAGCGCGATTTTCAGCTCGGTTTTGGCGTCGTCCGGTTCCCGCGAGATTTCGGCAAGGCCGCCGATGAACAGCAGCGTGATGCGCGGCACCGGGATGCCGCAGCGCTGGCTGACGAGGCTGTGGCCGAGTTCGTGGAGCAGGATGCTGAGGAAAAAAAGCAGCGCCGTGGCCAGACCGAGCGCAAAGGTGGCGGCGTCGGGCGGGCGGCCGAGCCTTTCCGGGAAGAAGCCGGTCGAGAAAGAATAGGTGACGATTCCGGCGATGAGAAACCACGAGGCATCGAGGTAAAACGCGATGCCAAACCAGCGCCCGATGAACAGCCCGGCGCGGCGGCGGACGGGGGCCTTTTCCCCGCTCATGGCGGCGTGCCGCCTCCCGGCGCCGGGGCGGCTCCGTCCGCCGGGGCTGGCTCCGCCTTGATCTCCGGCCAGTCGGACATTTCGACACCCTCCCGCAGCTCGCCGGGCACGAGCAGCGAAAAGCGGTTTTCGCCGGAGAAAAATCGCGCCGTGGTCTCTCCGTTGATGGCGGCGCGAATCGCCTTCTCGGTCAGCGGCGGATTGCTCGCAAAGACGCGCATCGGGTGCTGCAACGTCCCGGTGAGATAAAGTGCGAACGGCTCATCGGCGATGACGCCCGAGGCGTCGGCGGTGATCACCGGATCGGTGGGAAAGCCGTCGCGAAAATCGAGCGTCGCCTGCCGGAGAGTGATCGAATCGCTTGGGGCATTGTCGCCGGAGGAGATGAAACTCACGCTGCCAATCAGTGCGGGCGCGGCCCCCGACCCGGTCAGCCGCACGTCTGCGGACATCTTCCCATGCAAGACGCCGGCCTTTTCCGCGGTGCCATGAACGTCGAACCGCCAGGCCTTCCATGGCCCGGGATTCAGCGCGAAAACGGGCGGCACTTCGCAGGCCAGATTGCCGGTGAGCCAATCGTCCAACTGCATGCGATGGAAACCAACGACGGGCACCGCCGCAACCCTGGCCTCGCCGCTCACCGTGCCTCCGCTGAGCGGGCCGTTCAGCAATAAGGCGAGCGCCACTTCGGCCAGGACGCCGCCGGAACCCTCTCCCGCAAAAAGCCGCACATTTTTGAATGTGAATGACAGGGGCTCCAAGGGTGCTGCGCCACTCGCACCATCTTGCGCCGAAAACAGACGCAAACGGCTTTTCGCGCTCGTCACTGCGAGCTTGAGCGCCGGGTCGCGCAGGTTGGTGAAATCAATTTCGCCCACCGCGCTGAAGTCGCCGGTGGGGTGCTGGCCGGCGAATTGTTCCAGCCTCATCGTCTGCCCGTCAAACGTCGCCGCACCCTCGATCCCGGTGAGCGCGCCGCCGCTCCAGCCGAGCGGGAGGCGGGCTTTGCTGAGCGTGAGCGCGCCGCCGGTCTTGAGCGCGCCGAGCGGGCCTTCGGCGGTGACATTTCCACGGATCACGCCCTCGATGGGAAACTGGAGGCCGGTGAGCTGCGCGGTTTCGTGGAGGCTGAGGTCGTAGGCGGTGACGCTGAGTTTGCCGACGGTGTGGTCGTCGAGCAGCGTGGCCATCGAGGTGTTCGGCCATGCGTTCCAGAGATCGAGCGGGAGGAGCGCGTCGCCTTCGAGCCAGAGCGACTGCCCGTGCATGAGCCGGATGCCGTGGAGCGAGACGGCTTTATCCACCACGCCGACGTGCGCGGTGAAGGACGACTCATCGTCCGAAAGCGCGAAGGTGGAGAAGACCATGCCGCCATGCGAGTAGCTGCCTTCGAAGTCGGCATTGATCGGATGGAGCAGCGCCGCGCTCGCGCCGAGCGAGCGGACTTTGCGGAGCCGTGCGAGGAATTTTCCGCTGTGCCCGCGCGCGGAGCCTTCGCCGTCCCAGTCGATGAACGCGCCGCCGGCCAGCGGTTCGGGGACGATGGGCTGCTGGAGGATCGCCGCGTATTTCGCGAGGTCCTGGACGGAGGCATGCAGCTCGCCCCAGTATTGTTTTTCCCCGACGATATTCACCACGCCGCTGCCGCTCAGGTAGTCCGCGCCGTTGCGCACCGAGACGTTGCTGATCTGATATTCGTTGCCATTGAGCACGATGCTCGCGTCGAGCCTTTCCACCGGCGCATTGCGCCACCGGAGCTGCGAGCCGGAGATGACGAGCTGGCCGTCGAATTTCTGATCCTTCCCGCGCACCGAGCCGCGGATGGTCGCGCGGCCCGCGGCGAAGCGAAACTCCGGCATGAGCAGCGCGGAGAGCGCGGTCAGGTCGTCGAGCTGCCCTTCCTTGATGGTGAGCGCAAACTCCGACTGCCACCACGCCACGCCCGGCACCGGCCACGCCATTTCGCCGGAGAGCGCCACGCGGTTGCGGCCCTGCGTGAGCGCCAGCTCGGGGATTTGGAAACGCCCGTCGAGCAGCTTCGCGCCGAGCACCAGCAGATCCCACTGGCGCGTCTCCCACTGGAAATTGGCGGCCTCGAAACGCAACTCGCCGCTGCCTTTCACAAACTGCTGCGGCGGGCCGCGGAAGCTGAAGTGGCCGGTCTTGATCGTGCCGCCCGCGGCGTCGGAGATGCCGAGGAAAGTGGCGAGCTTCGCGACATCAATGCGCGAAAATGGGACCGAGACATCGATGGAAAACTGCGGCTCGTTCGGCAGAATCTGCACGTCGGCGCGGAGGTCGCCGCCGAAGGCCGCGAGCTTCACGGCGAACTTCAGCCGGCCGTCCGCGAAATCATTCAGCGCGAAGGAAAAATCCTGGACCTCGACGCCGGGTTCGAGCGTGAGGCCGGCGATTTGCAGCTTGCCGTCCTCGATCGCGGTGGTGCCGGTGACGTTGCGAAAAGTGCGCGTGAGCCACGGCTGCCTGACGACGATCTGCCCGGCGGTGACCGAGCCCGCCTCGACATTGCTCAGCGTGAACGCGGTCTGGAGCAGGCGCACGTAGTCGCGATTGCTGGCGAAAATGAAATCGACATCCGCCGCCTCGAAGCGCTCCGGCGAAGCCAGCCAGCGCCCGCGCGGACGCGGCAGGCGCAGCGCAAAACCGCCGGGGCTCGCCGCCATTTCCGAGGCCGGCGGCAGACGCACTTTTCCCGTCACGCCTTCGAGCGTGAGGCGCTGGAACCATTGGCCAGAGCCGCGCGGGAGGAGATTGCGCCAGGAGAAGCTCGCGGTCGCGGTTTTGATTTCGAGCCGGGTGACGGGACCGTTTTCACTCTCGTACGACCAGACCGAGTCGCGCAAAACCACGGGCTCGAAAAGGCTGCCGCCGACGCTGCCGACCTGCGCGTCCACCCCATTGCGCCAGGCCTCGAAGCGGATGAAAGGACGCACGGCGAAGCGGAAGCAATCCGGCTGGAAAAGCGCCAGGACGGCGATGACGAGCAGGAGCAGCGCGAGGCGGAAGGGCCGGAGGCGGCGCGGGCGCGGGCGCGCACGGATGATGCCCTTGGACGGCGAGTTGGAGAGGGACGTGGAGTTGCTCAAGACGGGGCGGGAACGGTAACGCGGCCCGGCGAAAAGGAAAGCAGGTTGGACGGCACTCCACGCGGTTCCAGTGGGGCGTCTGAAAACGCCGCTTTCAAGCAGAGAGGGCGCACCGAGATCATCGGCTGCGATCGCGCTTTTCCAACAGGCTGCCCCTGATGCGGCGACCTGGCCGCGGGGATTTATTCGCCGCGGGCGTTCCGGGCAAAAGCGTTCAGCGCGGCCTGGTAGATCGCCTTGAGCGGCTGTCCGCTTTGCTCGCTGCGCGCGCGGCAGGATTCAAACTCCGGCGCGACCTGCACGACGCGACCGCTCTTCACGCCGAGCTTGATCGTGACCTCGCCGAATTCCGTGGCGACGGTCTCGAAGCGCCGCTCCAGCTTGAGCCGGGTGATCGTTTCCGTGCGCAGGCCAAAGGCGCTCGTCTCGGTGAAAATGATGCCGGCCAGCGGTTCGATGTGCGCGTCGTCGCAGAGCACGGAGAGCTGCACGGCGGGGCGGTTTTTTTTCATCTGGATCGGCGTGAACCACACGTCGAGCGCCCCGGCGGCGAAGAGCTTTTCCATGACCGCGCCGAGGAGTTCCGGCGAGAGGTCGTCGAGGTTCGTCTCGAGGCGGGTGACGGTGTCGGTGTCGTAGCCGCCGGCCATAAGCGTCAGTCCGCGACGAGTTCGCCGAGCACGGCGCGCAGCACATTCGGGCGCGACGCGAGGTGGCGGCTGCCGATGCCGTAGCCGATTTTTTCGGCCTTCAAGTTCGGCATCGGGCCAAAGGCCGCGCCAAACTCGGCGGCGATGGCCGCGCCGGTCGGGGTGATGAGTTCGTGCGGCTCGTCGATCTGGCCGAGCGGGATGCCGGTGAGGATTTCCAAGGTCGCCGGCGCGGGCAGCGGGAAGGTGCCGTGCGCGCATTCGATGGTCCCGCGGCCGTCATGCAGGCTGGAGATGAAAACCTTTTCCACGCCGAGCGTCTCGATGCCGACGCAGGCGCAGACGATGTCGGCGATGGAATCGAGCGCGCCGACTTCGTGAAAGGTCACGTCGTCGGGCGGCTGGCCGTGGATTTTCCCCTCGGCAATGGCGATGCGCCGAAAAATCGCGAGCGCGTGCGTTTTGACGAAAGGGGAAAGCCCGCTCGCCTCGATGAGCGTGCGAATCTCGCCGTGGCTGCGTCCGTGGCGGTGGTGATGCTCGTGGGTGTGGACCTCCGCGCCGTGGTCGTGGTCGTGGGCTTCGTCGCGGACGTGCTCGTGCGAATGCGGCTGGCCGTGCTCTTCGTGTGCGGCGTGGGCGTGCCCGTGGCCTTCGTGTTCGCGGGCATGTTCAGGCTCGTGCGCGTGGGAGTGCTCAGGCCCGTGCTCGTGGCCGCAGCACTCGTGGTGCTCGTGCGCGTCCTGCGCGTGGGTGTGCGTGGCGCCTTCGTGGATGCCGAATTTCACACCCTCGATATTCTGCCGCTGCTCGCGCTCGAAGTGCATGTGGAAATCGCCGAGATCGAGCTTCGAGAGCTCCCATTCGAGGGCGGAGGGTTTCACGCCGAGATCGACGAGTGCGCCGACGGTCATGTCGCCGCTGATGCCGGAAAAACAATCAAGGAAGAGGACTTTCATGGGAATTTCAGATTTCAGATTTCAGATTGTCGGCGCGCGGGAATTCAATCGGCAACCTGAACCCGGCGATTGGAGATTTCCTGCAGGTTGACCGCGCCGTCGTAGAGGGCTTTGCCGATGATGCAGCCGTACAGGCCGGGCATTTGCGCGAGGCGCTGCACGTCGTCGGCGCTGCTCACGCCGCCGCTGGCGATGAGCTGGCAGCCCAGCGTGCCGAGCATCTTCTCGGTCTCAGCGAAATTCGGGCCGGCCATCATGCCGTCGGTGGCGATGTCGGTGTAGATGATCGTGCCCGCGCCGGCGTCCTCGGCGCGGCGCGCGAGGTCGAGCGCGGTGAGCGCGGATTCCTCGGTCCAGCCTTTCACGGACACGAGGCCGTTTTTGGCGTCGATGCCCACCGCGATGCGCGCGCTGCCAAACTCCCGCGCCATGTCGCGCACGAACTCCAGCGACTCCGCCGCCCGCGTGCCGATGACCACGCGCGCCACGCCCGCGTCGAACGCGAGCCGGATCGCCGCTGCGCTGCGCATCCCGCCGCCGAGTTCGCACGGAATGGAAATGGCCCCGGTGATCGCGCGCACCGAATCCAGATTGCGCTGCTCGCCGCTGAAGGCCGCATCGAGATCGACGACGTGCAAAAAGTCGCCGCCCTCGCTTTCCCAACGCTGCGCAAACGCCGCGGGATCGCGCGAATAGACGGTCTTCTGGTCGGCCTTGCCCTGGCGCAGGCGCACGACCTCGCCGGACATGAGGTCGATGGCGGGAAGGAGGATCATCGGTCGGGTGGAATGGAATGGGATTGGTGAAATGGCGCGCGCGGTTTGCGGCGCGGGGATTTCAAATAGTCGGCGCGGCCCGCGGGCGCAAGGCCGGCGCATGAAAGAGCGCAAAGGAGCGGCGCGCTTCCAGCCGCCGTCGTCACCAACCGCGAAGCGCAAACTTTTCCCGCACATCGCGCGGAGAATGGCGCTTCGCGAAGGGTGGTTCGGCGGCTGGAAGCGCGCCGCTCCTTTACCGGGCAACCCATCTCCTCTCAGAGCCGCCGGTAGATGATCTCCAGCGCCATGACGCAGTAGCTGGTGACGAGGACGTTGTCCTTTTCCATCCAGCGGGCGTTGTCATTGATCCAGGAGCCGTCGGCGTTTTGCGTGCTGATGTATTTGAGGGCGAGGTCTTTTTTCCAATCGACCTTCCGGCCATCGGGGAGTTCGAGCGTCTCTACTCCGGCGGCGGCGAGGCCCTTGGTCATGAGGTGGTAGTAGTAGAAAAGTCCGGCGCTCTTCATTCCGGGGTTTTCGTCGAGGGTGTAGTTCTGCTTCAGCCAGTCGAGCGCGGCGGTCACGCGGGCGTCGTCCTTTTTCAAGTCCGCGTAGATGAAGCTGAGCAGGCCCGCGTAGCTCATGCTGCCGTAGCTGCGGAGCGCGGTGCGGCCGTCGGGGAGCGCTTGTTCGCCGGCTTTGCTGTCGCCGGGGAAATAGATGAAGCCGCCTTTGTTCGCCGGGTCGCCGCTGGCCCACGGCTCTTTGTTTGCGCCGGGGAGATTCTGGCAGCGGGTCACGAAATCAATCGCCGCGGCCCAGTTCAAATCCTTGCTGGCGGCGACTTCCACGCCGGGCCGCGCGGCTTTGAAAGCGCGGATGGCTTCGAGGCCGACGAGGGTGTTGTCGAGGTCGGGATGCTGGCGGCTGGTGCCGGTGGGGCCGTAGCTGATGCCGCCGTCGAGCGCGGGATTGGTGAGCCCGCTGGCCTGCTGGCCGACGATGAAATCGTGCGCGGCGCGGATGAGCGGCTCGTCTTTCGCGTCGCCGGTATTGAGCAGCGCGAGGAGCGCGGCGGAGGTGTTGTAGTTCGAGAGGCCCTTCGTGTAGATGCCGCCGTCGGGCTGCGCGTGGCTGCGGAGAAAGGCGTAGCCTTTGCGCATAAACTCGGGCTGCTCCTTGAGATACCGGCCGCCCGGCTCGCGCTGGAAAGCGACGAGCGGGAGCGCGGTGAGCGCGGGGTGATTCGGGTCGGCGTCGCTCCATGAGCCGTCGGCCTTTTGCTGCGTTTTGAGAAAGGCGAGGCCCTTGTCGATGGCGAGTTGAACCTCGTTGCGGAGCGAAAGGTTCTTGCCGTCGCGCGGGATGAGATCGTCGGCGGCGAAGAGCGCGGGCGCGAGGAAAGCGGCGGCGGCGAAAATGGCGATGGGCGCTTTCATGGCTTGGGTGCTGGGTTGGCGGGCGGGACGAGTTTGAAAATGATTTCGACGGGAGTGTTGACCGGCGGGACGGCTTTCTCGTTCACGCCCCACATCTGGTCGTTGTCATTACCCTTGCGCGGGTTGTTGAGCAAGGCGCTCGGATTCGTGACCAGCGCGGCGAAGCAGCCCTCGGACTGTGCGAGGAAATGCCCGTTGCTGAATATGGAGCCGTTGTAGGTCCACGGGCCGTGCTCGACCGGCTTCTTCGTCGCTTCGTTGAACAGCCAGTCCTCGACGGGCGTGGTTTTGTCCGCGGTGCCGTCGTTCCATTTCACCGAGATGAGGACCGCGTCGCCCTTCATCTTTGGCGCGTTTTTCAAATACTGCGCGTCGATCTGCGGCGGAGCGCCTTCGCCGGTTTCGCCGCCGCCTTTCGCGCCGAGGAGGAGCATGGCGAAGTGGACATCGTTCGGCGAAACGTCGCTCACGAGCAGGCTCTCGTGGGTGCTGCCGCGCGGGGTCACGAGCAGGTATTCGAGCAGGCCGCTTTTCATATTCAGCGCGCCGGGGAAGGTGAGCGTGAGCGCCTTTTGATCGAGGTGGATTTTGCCGATTTCAAAAACGCCGGGCGAGATTTCACGCATGACGGGCATGGCGGGCGGCGGCTCCTGCGCGAGCGCTGCGGAGGTGATGAGAAAAATGGCGGCGAGTCGTTTCATTTGCGGAGGAGCGTGGGTTCGAGCCAGAGGCCGGTGCCGGTGGCGTTGGTGGGAAAGCCGGCCTCGACGCGGAGCGAGACGCTTCGGACGTTGCCGAGATTGGCGCGGAGTTGCGCGGGCTGGTCATTGGAACTCAATTGGGCGCTGCGCGTGATCGGGCGGCCATCGGCATAGATGGCGAAGATCAGGCGGTTGATCGGCGGCACGCCCGCGGGCACGGCGACCTGCACGTTGAGCACATTGAAACCGGCGGGCACCTCCCACGTCGCGCCCACGCCGAGCGCGGACTCGAAGCCGCGCCCATGCGCCGCGCCGAGGCTGTCGAGCGGGTCGCCAGCGAGCGTCTTGTCCACGGAAAAGCACTGCTCGATTTTGCGTCCCGGCGGCAGTTCGACGCGCGCAGGTTTCAGTGCGGTGAGCGGCTGGTAGCGGGCGCTCCCGGCGCGGATTTCCACGAGGTCTTTCACTTCGATTTTCACGCCGTCGTAGAGCGGGTGCTTGAGGGTCACGCCGGTCTTTTCGAGCGTGAGCGCATCGACGCCAAAGCGCGCGCCGTCCTTCGTGCTCACCTCATACTGCGCGGCGCTCGGGCGCGGGTCGCGGAGGATGAGCGCGGCAAATTCCCGGTTGCCGGTGGTGTAGGTGCGCGGGCCGAAGACCGGGTTCATCAGCTTCGCCGTTTTGTCGTCGGCGGCCTTGATCGTCCCTTCGAAAAAATCCCCGCCGGCGAGCAGCGCGCCGGTTTTTCCGAGAGGCGCGGTGGCGGCGAATTTCGCGGCGAAAGGCTGGTAGATGATCCACGCGATCTCCGCTCCGGGGATGGCGATCTTGTAGCGGGCGAATGTCACCTGCGGCTCCGTGAGCGCGCTGAAGGCGCCGGTGACGCGCGAGCCGTTTCGCAGGATTACGCCGGGCATGAGATTGTCGCCCGGCAGCACGTCGGTGAATTGCGCTCGCAGGACTTCGGCGGGATCGACCTTCACGGGTGGGCCGCTCGCGGGCGTGATGACGAGCAGCCCGGTGTCGAACGCGACCGCGCCGGTGGTGATGATGCCGTCGAAAGTCTCGATGCTGCCGGCGTGGGCTGTGGCGGTGAGGAGGAAAACGTTCAACGTCCAACGGCAGAGCAGAGCAGTTGAACGTTGGACGTTGGACGTTGGACGTTGAACGTTAATTTTCATCACCGCTGGTAAAGCGGAATGTAGTGATACGGCATCGCCAGGATCGTCGCATGCGCGGCGGTGCAATAGACCTGCCCCACGTCGCCTTCCCAATAGCTCTGGTCGCCGTTCTTTTTCACGCTCTTGAGCAGCTTCTCGCGCATCGTGCCGTACCAGCGTTTCCAGGTGTCGCCGCCGATCATGTAGAAAGCGGGCGCGGCGTAATTGCAGCCGTAGGTCCAATACTGGCCGCCGTCGTTCACTTTGGAAAAAAGGTACTCCGCGCCCGCGGCCACGAGCGGGTCGTCGTAGAGCCCGCAGACTTGCAGCGAGTAAATCGCCGCCGCCGTGCAGGCAAAGCGCACCTCGCCGCCATTCGCCTGATACGCGAAGCCGCCGCCATTCCCCACGCGGCACCGCTTCACGTATTCGATGGCGTCGTCGATGGTCCGCTGCGGCACGTCGAGCCCGGCGTTCTTCGCCGCGCGCAGGGCCACCACCTGCATCACGGTGACCGAGATGTCCGCGTCCTCGGGCCGCGGGCGGTAGCGCCACCCGCCGCTGTGCGGGCCCTGCGTGCTCTGCGTGGTCACGATGAGATGGATCGCGCGCTGCAGCTTCGTGCGGATCGCGGGCGATTTCGTCTGCCCGTAAATCTCCGCCAGCGCGAGCGTGGCGATGCCGTGGTTGTACATGTATTTGCCGCCATCCACGCCGCGGTAGGTGCCGTCCGGCATGAGCGAATCGAGCAGGAATTTCATCCCCTCATTGACCTGCTTCGCGTACTCGCCCTCCTCCGGGAGCTGGCCGCAGGCGAGGAAGCAGAGCAGCACGTAGCCCGTCATGGCCACCGGATGCTCGCCCTTCCGCCCCTGCGAAGTCCACGAGCCGTTGCCATTCTGCTGCTCCGCGAGGTAGCGCAGCGCGCCGTTCAGCACGGCCTCCGTCGGCGCATCCACGACCACGGA
>JAYWEP010000021.1:0-21122 GCA_043779205.1 Chthoniobacter sp.
CTTCCTGACCGCGGCGGGCGGGGTGAACGGGAAGTTCGCCAGCGTCAGCAACCCCTTCTCGAGCACTGGGACCATTGTTACCACCGGCGTCGTCTATCACTCCAACTACGTCGCGCTCGAAGCCCAGCAGGGTTCCTTCGCGGCCTTTGTCAACGGCCACGGCTGCGGACCCAATGGTGAGGCCGTCGGGAAAGCGCTCGACAGCCTGGCCTTCGGCTCGAAGAGCTCGAAACTCATCAACTTCCTCAATGGGGAGCCTCTGGGCAATCTGTGCAGCGACTTTGACAAGATCGCGCCTGAGGAGCTGGCGTCGATCTTCAACATCGGCGTCTCGCTGTCCCATGTGCAAAGCATGAACCTCCTGCGGCGCATGGAGGACATCCAGGCGGGCTCGGCTGGCTTCAGCGCGAGCGGCTATGCCGTGAATGCCGGCGGCGGCCCAAGCTACAGCGGCGAGCTCGCTGCCAATACTGGACGGACCGCCAACGGCGTCGCCGGCCCGGACGGCAAAGTCGGCAAGGAAATGCGCCCGCCGCAGGAGGACGCCCGCCTGGGGGTGTTCGTCACCGGCGTGGGTGAGTTCACGAACATCGGCAACACCGCCAACGCCCGCGGCTACGACCTGACGACCGGCGGCTTCACCCTCGGCGTGGATTACAAGGTCACGCCGAACTTCGCCATCGGCCTCAATGCCGGCTACGCCCGCACCGGGGCAGACCTGACGCGCAACGGCCGCGTGACTGTGGACGGCGCGAAGCTGGGCCTCTACGCGACCTACTTCACCGGCGGCTTCTACGTCGATGCCGCGGTCAACGGCGGCTACAACAGCTACGATACCCGGCGCAGCGCCCTCAAAGGCTTCGCCACCGGCAGCACCAAGGGCGGCGAGTTCAACGCCCTGTTTGCCACCGGCTACGACTGGAAGACCGGCGGCCTGTCCATCGGGCCGACGGCGAACGTGCAATACACCAATGTCGGCATCGACAGCTTCCGCGAGCATGGGTCGCTGGCCCCGCTGAACATCGCCAGCAAGAGCGGCGAGAGCCTGCGCACGGCGCTGGGGATGAAGGCGAGCTACGACTGGCAGGTTGGCGGCGTGGTCATCCGGCCCGAAGTGCGCGCCGCGTGGCAGCATGAGTTCGGCGACAGCAGCTTTGCGCTCGACTCGCGCTTTGCCAACGGCGCGGGCAACACCTTCACCGTGCGCGGCCCCGCCATTGGAGACGACAGCCTGCTCCTCGGCGCGGGGATGGCCGTGCTCTGGAACGAGCGCACTTCCACCTACGTCTATTACGACGGCGAGCTGGGCCGCACCAACTACAGCTCGAACAATGTGAGTGGCGGCGTGCGCCTGAGTTTCTAAGCGCGCCCGAGAGCCAGCAAAAATCCGAAGAGCCCGCCGGCCAAAAACCGGCGGGCTTTTTCGCGCCGCTCCGCGCGCGCCGCTGTCGGGGAAGCTGACAGCTTCGCTTACAGCGGCGCGGTGCCTGTAGCGGCGGTCTATGACCGTCGGGAGCGGGTGGTCATCGCGGAGTTTATGCGCGGCGCACCACCTCGACGGTCATAGACCGCCGCTACAAACGCTCGCTCAAAGCCAGGGCCAGCGACGCCGGCGCGGTGCTCAGCCTTTCCCACGCCGCCGCCAGCCCCGGCGTCTCGTACCGCAGCCATCGCCCGGTGGCCGTGGAGTAAAGGCCCGCGGTGACGGGCGCGTGAAGCATCGAGGAGACCGCCTGCCAGTAGGCGCTGAGCTGGGGCAGATAGTGCGCGCTGAGCTGGGGCAGGTCGTCGGTGCTGGTGCGGTTGGTCTTCCAATCGACGATCAGCCAGCCTCCGGTCGCGGGGTCGAAGACGGCGAGGTCGATGATGCCTTCGAGGCATTCGCGGTCATTCATCGCCCAGAGGAAGGGCATCTCCGCGTGCGCCACGATGCCCGGCGCGGTGAGCATTCGCGCGATGTCGGAGTCGGTCGTGAGCTGCCCGCGGAGCAGCGCCCATTCGCGGCGGGAAAGCGCCGCGTCGGGTGAAGCTGGGAGCGCGCTGGCAAAGGTCGCGTCCCACGCGGCGGCATTCGCGCGCCAGTCGAGGTGCTCGATGAACCCGTGCCACCAGGTGCCGTAGAGCGCGCCGGCATTCGCCGCGGGACGTTTCGTGGCGAGATAGGTCGCGGGATCGCCGTCCGCGAGCGCGGCTTCGGCGAGGGCGCTCGGGTTGCGCTTGATGAAATGGGTCGCGCGTTCGCGGGCCGTGTCCGCCGCGCCGGGCGGAAACGGCGCGAGCGGGGCGACCGCCCGCTCGCGCTCGCGCCCGCCGGTGTGCTCGGCCTGCTGGCCGGACGTCGGCGCGCACCCGAGCGGCGCGTCGGGCAGCGCGGCAAACGCGGCGGCGTTGGGGCTTTCGCCGTCGCAGCGGAGCAGGCGCGCGGCGGAGTTTTTCGGCAGGCCGCTTTTGCCGGAAAAAAGGGCGAGGTCATCGGCCAGGACGAGGGTGTGTTTCGCGCGGGTCAGCGCCACGTAGAGCAGCCGTTCGAGTTCCTGCCGGCTTTGCGCGTCGAGCGCGGCCCGCAGTTCCTCGCCGAGGTCCGCGCTTTTGAGCGCCGCGTGGGTCGTGCCGTCGAGCGGATGCCGGAGCAGGCGCGGATAGCCGCGGCTGCGCTGGACCACGCCGCGCGCAAAGAAGGGCACGATCACCGCCTGCCACTCGGAGCCCTTCGCTTTGTGGCAGGTGATGAGCTGGATGGCGTCGCGCTCCGCCGTCCGCACTTCGCGCGTGGCGCTGAAATCCGCGCGCAATTCATCGGCAAACTCGGCGAGCGTGCGGCCCTCCGCCTCGGCGGTCGCCGCGAGCGTGAGCAGGTCGTCGAGTTCCCCGCCGAGATTTTCAAACTCCCCGTCCGGCAAGGCCAGGAGCCGCTCGCGGAGCAGCGTGGACTTCGCCATTTCACGCATCGCGGAGAAAAGCGGGAGCGCCATCGCCTGCGCGCGCGTTCCGGCGAGCAGGTTCAGCGTGTCCGCGACGGTGCCGGTCTGCGTCGTCGGCCAGGCGATTTGAAAACGCCCGCCATCGCCCTCGGCGAACGTCGCGAGATCGTGATCGGACAGGCCGAAGACCTCGCGCAGCACGCCGACGATTTCGTAGCCGTGCCGCGGCTCCGCCACGATGACCGCGAGCGCCGCGAACCACGCATAGGCCGGGCTGTCGCCCTTGAGATCGCGTTCGGACTGGATCTGCACGTCGAAGCCCTCGGCGCGCAGCGCCTCGCGCAGCGGCGGGAACCAGCCTTTGCGCGGGCAGAGCACCGCGACCTCGCGCCACGACTGCGCGCGGAGCCGCTCCAGGCCTTGCTCGCGGAGCCACGCGGCCAGCCGCTCCGCTTCGAGCCGCGCCCGCTGCCAGTCCTTCCAGCCGTCGAGAATCGGCAGCGCGCCGGGATCGAAACGCACGACCTGGCCGGGCAGCACCGTGGGACGGGGATTGAGCTGCACAAAGTCCACCTGCCCGCCGCTGCCGTGGAGGATTTGCGGGAAGGCGGTGTTGACGAAAGCGACCGCCTTTTCATCGAGACGGAACGTGACCGAAAACTCCACCTCCTCGCCCGCGCCTGTATCCATCAGCATCCGATGGACGCGCCGGTAGTGCGCGAGATCGGCGCGCTCGCCGAAAATGGACTGCTGAAAATCGCCCACCATGCAGAAGTGCCCGGCCCGCGGCGGCGCACTTTCCGCGTCGCTCCACGCGCCGCTGGCGTCCGGCGGACGGGTGATTTCGAGCAGCGTGTCGAACTGCGCGGGATCGGTGTCCTGCGCCTCGTCGAGGATCACGCGGTAGTTCTTTTCGCGAATGCGCCGCGCCGCCTCGGGCTGCCGCAGCAGCGCGCTCGCGAGCGCGATCTGGTCGTCGTAGCCGACCGCGCCTTTGGCCAGCCGGAAGTCGCGATACGCGCCGCCAATCTCCGCCGCGATGCGCAGCGCGCCGCACCGCATCCACGCGCGCACCGGCCCGAGCGCCGCCTCCCACAGCGGCGTGAAATCCTTCGCGGTCGTCCCGCATTCCGGCAGCGGCGCGAAGCCGTCGCCCTCGCGCCACGCATTTTCCCACGCTCGCAGCCGCTCCTGCGCAGCGGCAACTCCGCGCTTCGCGTTCCCTTTGCCCACCGCCGCATAGACCTCGCCGAAGTCCAAAACGGGAAACGCGCCGGGCTCATCGCCGCGGCCCGCTTCGCCGTGGCGGCCGAGTTCCATCAGTTCGCGGACGGGCGCGAGACGCAGCAGGCAGCGGCGTTGCGCGGCCTCGAGGCCCGCGCCGACGGTGGTTTGCTGCTGCACGAATTCCATCCACAGCGCGTCGTCATTCGTGAGCAGATCGAGCGCGCCGGGCAGGCCGAGATGGTGCCCATGCTGGCGCAGGAGTTTCACGCAAAAGCTGTGGATCGTGCCGAAGAACGCGCGGTTGAACGCGGCGAGGACTTCCAGCGAGACGCCTTCATCGAGGATGCGCTGCCGCGCGCGCTGCTGCATTTCGTCGGCGGCGCGGTTGGTGAAAGTGACGACGACGAGCGCGGGCAGCAGCTCCAGCGCGCGCGGGCTGGTGGCGATGGCGATGATGCGGTCGGTGATCGCGCGCGTCTTGCCGCTGCCCGCGGAGGCGACGACGGAAAAGTTGCGCTCCAGCTCCGTGATGAAGCGCTCGCGCTGCGGCTGGTCGATGGGCGCGCTCATCGGGGGCGGGGAAAAACGTCCAACGTCCAACGTTCAACGTTCAACGTCCAAGGGCGGAGGCCGGGGCGTGTCCGTTTCGTTGAACGTTGAAAGTTGGACGTTGGACGTTGGACGTTCATCGGTTTTCTTCCTCTTCATCCGCAAGGTCGGGGTGCGTGCGTGTCCATTTTTCGTCGAGGATCGCCTCGTCGATGCCGAGCGTGGCGAGCGGGTAGTCGCCGCGAAAACTGAACTCATCCCGCAGCGCGCCGCGCATGCCGAAGACGCCGCTTTCCTGCATCCGGTGCAAGCCGCGCCAGAGCCGCGATTGCGCGGTCAGGTCGTCGAGCATGAGCTGCGGCGCATCAAGCGCGAGGTCGGGCGTGAGCAGGCTCACGCCCTGCGCGCGCAGGGCCAGCGCGTAGAGCGCGAGCTGCACGCCGTCGCCGCCGCGGAGCTTTTTCACGGTGAGCGGTTTTCGGTTTCCGGTTTTGTAATCGACGATCCACGCGCCGTCCGGCGCGGGCGCATTCGTGAGCAGGAGATCGACACGCCCGTGGACGTGCAGCGCCGCGCCGTCGCCGAGCGGGATCGCGGTGTCGGCGAGCGTCCATTCCGTCGCGAGATGCGTGCGGCTTTCCACAGCGGCGACGCGCAGCGCGAGGCGTCCGGCGAGGTGGTGCGCCTGCTGCCATGTGGAGAACCACCAGTCTGGCACGTCGCGTCCGCACGCATGGAGAGCGGCGCGCACGCTTTCGCGAAAGGTGCGGGCGTGTTCATAAACGCGCCCAAAAATTTGTGAGGTTGGAGGCATGGGAGCGAAAGCACCGGGTTCCGCCGCATCGGAAATGGCGCGCAGCCAGGCGTGGACCCACTGGCCGGTGGCGAGGCTCCACGGCGTTTCGTCGCCTGCGTCGCGCGCGGCCACTCCGAGGACGCGGCCCATCCACACGAGCGCGGGCGAGGCGAAGACTTTTTCCCAATCGGTCGCGGAAAGACGGAGCGGCGCGGGCGTCGTGCGGAAGGCGAATTCGTATTCGCCGAAGGGCTGCGCGGCGTCGCGGCGCGCGGTGAAAGCCGCGCGCGTTTGCGGCGTGCCGGTGAGCGCGGGCTTTTTCCACAGCCCGCCCGCCGCGAGCCAGCGCGCGGTTTCGTCGCGGAGCGCGCTCATCGCGTCCTGCGAGAGGGATCGGCTGCGGGCGCGGAAATACAGGCGGTTGAAAAAGTCGCTCGGGTTGAGCCGGCGGTCGGGAGCGGCTTCGTCGAAGAGCTGGGCGGTGGCGGCCACGGCGACGGAGGCGGATTCGAGGATGTTGAGGAACTGCCGCAGCGCGAGGTCGCGGCGCTGCGCGGGGCCGAGGCAGAGCGACTTGCCGGGCTGGACGGTTTCGTGGCCTTCGCCCTGCGAGCCTTGCGCCGTGGCGCGCTGATTGAGCACGCGGATGCGGCGGTTGAGCGCGTCGATTTCCTCCTCGCCGAGAAAGCCGGAATCCTCGATCGCGGGCGGCCAGCGGCCCTCGTTCAGGCCGGCGACGATGAGGTGGGTCCAGGCCTGCGCTTCGGCCTGGGCACAAGGAAGGAGATGCACGCGGCTGTACGGATGGTTGCCATCGGCGGCGCGCTCGGTGCGCCATGAGACGAGCGTTTCGCGGAGCCAGCGGAGCCACGCGCGGCGCGAGATGGCGAGCGGCAGGGCGTCGCGCCAGTCGGCGGCGAGCCGCACCAATTCATCGGCGCGCGCCGCCCAGCCGAGTGCGCGAAAAACCGCACCGGATTTTTCGATGAACTCCGCGAGCGTCGCCCGCTCCGGCAGGAACGGCAGCGCGCGCAGGCCGGCGGCGATGGCGACGGCGTGGCGTTTGCGCGGGTGGTGCGCGAGGTATTCGGCGACGACGGCGAGGTCGTCGATGAGCAGATCATTGAAGGTGCGGGTGAGCGCATCCTCGGCGACGGCGAGCGGCAGGTCGGCGAATGTTTTCTCCGGCTGTGCGCGGAGAAAGCGGAGCAGCGCAGGGAGGCGCGGGCTTTCCTGCAACTCCAGCCATGCGGGCCACGCGGCGTCTTCGAGCGGGCCGGGGGACTGGTGCGCGAGGCCGTCGTCGTGCGGCACCGCGCGCTCCGCGAGCAGCGCGGCCACGCGGCGCGAGAGCGCGCCCGCCGCAGGGAAGAGGATGCCGAGCCGCTCGCACGCAGGATCGGCGAGGAAATGCAGCGCCTGCGCGACGATGGCCTGCGCGTGCTCGGCGGTATTGTGGCCGACGAGAAACGCAAACGCGTCCGCCGGAGGCGCGGGCTCCGCGGGCACCTGCAAGGCCGCGCCAAAGGTCTCCTCCCACGTCCCGATCCACGCGGCATCGAGCGCCTCGGCCTCGGGGCGCGGATCGCTGAGCATCACGGTGGCGCTTTCCGCGGCGTGCGCCGCGGCGGCGAGCAGCGGCCAGAGCGGCCAGTGCTGGGCATCGAAGCCGGCGATGAACAGCGCGGCGAAATGCGGCTCCGCTTCGCGCGCGCCGCCGAGCAATGCGCGGTCGGCATCGTGCATCAGCCGGAAGCCCGCGCGGGCGACGAGCCGCTCGAACTCAGCGACGACCGGACGCAGCGCGACCGGCCCGGCGTCTGCAAAATTCCACCCGCCGGCGCTGAGCAGGTCGATGGCTTTGAGCAGCACATCCGGCGATGCGGCCACGCCCGCGCCGGCCGCACCACCGCGCTCCGCCGCGGCGGCGAGGAGGAGGTGCAGGTGCTCGCGGAGCGGCACGCGCGCGGTCACGCCGAGATGCCGCGCGAGCCGGTCGCGCAGTTCGCCGGGGGTGAGGAAATGCACGCCGAGCAGCGGCACGCGCGCGGCGAGCGCGCGGGCTTTCAAAAAATACGCGTGGCTCCGAAACGGCACGAGCACGGCGGTCGCGCGGCGCTCGCGCGGGATTTTGAGCGCCGCATTTTCCAGCCACGGCAGAAAGACCGCATCGAGCACCGCCGCCGGATGCGCCGAGGTGTGGAGGGAGACGCTCATGGGAAAATGCCGAATGCCGATTTTCAAATCCGCCGTGCGCCGCGCCTCACAGCCATTTTTTGCGTTTGAAGAAAATGATCTGGCCGATGGTGATGGCGGCCATGATGAGGAGGCAGCCGAGGTAGCCGTGGGGTTGGTGAAGCTCGGGCAGATTCCACGGCATCTTGCCGTCGGCGTTGTCGAAATTCATGCCATAGACGCCGGCCACGAAAGTCAGCGGAATGAAGATCGCGGACATGACGGTGAGCACGCGCATGATCTCGTTCGTCCGCATGCCGACGGCGGAGAGATACATTTCGGTGAGCCCGGAGACCACGTCGCGGTAGCTCTCGATGAGGTCCATGATCTGCACGGTATGGTCGTAGGCATCGCGGAGGAAAATCTTGGTCTGCGAGGAGACGATGCCGCTTTCGTCGTGGAGGAGGGAGTTGCAGACATCGCGCTCGGGCCAGACGAAACGGCGGAGCTGCATGAGGGTGCGTTTGTGCCCGTGGAGCGTGGCGATGCAGGAGGCGTGCGGGCGCGCGAGGACTTCGTCTTCGAGTTCTTCGAGCGCCTCGCCGAGGGTTTCGAGGATGGGAAAGCAGTGGTCGATGATCGCGTCGAGCAGGGCGTAGCAGAGATAGTCCGCGCCGAGTTTGCGGATGGAGCCGCGGCCCACGCGGATGCGCTCGCGCACGGGATCGAAGACATCGGTGCCGATCTCCTCCTGGATGGTGACGAGGAAATTGCGACCGAGAAAGATGCTGACCTGCTCGCCGCACATTTGCAGTTCGGTGTCGCGATAGACCATCTGCGCGACGATGAAGAGATGCTTCTCGTAGGGCTCGAGTTTCGGCCGCTGGCCGGTGTGGAGCGCGTCCTCGAGGGCGAGCGGATGCAGGTCGTACTTCTCGCCGAGCGCCTGGAAAATACTGGCGTCGCCGAGGCCCTCGATGTCGAGCCAGCGGATGCGGCCGTCATCCGCGAAAGACGGCAGCTCGGCCACGCTGGGGATGGCCTTTTCCACGACGGCGGTGCCGTCGTACTCGATGAGCCGCATCGTGGGTTTGGCGGCTTCGCTCGGGGTCGAGAGCGTGGCGAGAGTGGCGGGTGCGGAGCCGGGAGTGGCGTAGCGCTTGTGAAACATGAGGCGGGGAAAATAGGGAGCGCGGCGGGAAATGGAAAGCGCCGAGCGGGCGCGGAAAAGGACGCGGTTGATTTGGGTGGAACGCCCCGCGTACGACGCCTAAAAAGCGGCCTGCAATGCGCCACGAAACCCTCGACGGCCTTCGCGATCCAGACAATCTGCCTTAAATGCCGCGCAAGAATTCGCACCCCGACCAGCTCGACTTTGCCCTCCCGCGCGAGGAAGTCAGCGGCGCGCTTCACAGCCACGGCCTCTTCACATCGAACTATCTCCAGCGCCACTTCACGCACAGTGCCGACTTTCCGCCGGTGGTGGAAATCGAGAGTCTCTACCGCGAGGCCCGCGCGCTGTGGGAGGAAAAGCTGCCCGGCCTCATCAAACAAAAAGAAGCCCACACCCGCACCGCCTTCCTCGACCCGCTGCTTGCCGCGCTTGGCTGGCACTTCATCCCCGAGGCGAATCTCCCGCACGGCCCCACGCGCAAACGCCCCGACTACGCCCTGCTCCGCGACGCCGCGCGCTGCGAGCAAGCCGCCGCTGCCAGCGACACCACCGACATCTTCCGCCTCGCAGACACCGTGCTGGAGGCGAAAAAGTGGCAGCACCCGCTCGACGAAGCATCGTCCAGCGAGACGCCCGGCTGGTTCCCCAGCGAGCAAATCCAGGATTACCTCCGCCACGCGAAGGACGCCACGGGCGCGCGCTTTTTCAATTGGGCCATCCTCACCAACGGCGCGCGCTGGCGGCTCTACTGCGAGCAGGCGGCGGGCGATGCCTTTTTCGAGTTCACCCTCGCGCACGGCGCATCGTTTTGCTCGCTCGAGGACTTCCGCTTTTTCGTCGCGCTTTTTCGTCCTGCCGCCTTCGAGCGGCAAAATGATCGCTGCCTCCTCGACCAGATTCGCGAGGAAGCCCTCACCCGCCAGGTCGCCCTCGAAAAGAACCTCAAGGACCGCATCTTCGATGTGCTCGAAGACCTCGCCACCGGCTACCGCGCCAACGCGGAAAACCACATCACTCCCGCCGACTTCCCAGCGCTCTACGAGACGGCGCTCGTCTTTCTCTACCGCCTTCTTTTCATTCTCTACGCGGAGAGCCGCGGCCTTCTGCCAGTCAAGGCGCGCGGCCAGCGCGGCAACGCCATCTACAACGAGCGCTACAGCCTTGCCCGCCTCATCCCCGAGTTGAAAGGCCGCGCGAAGTTCACCGACGACGCTTTCACCGACCTCTACGACGCGCTGGTGAAATCCTTCGACCTCATCAACGGCACACATGACGAGCGCAACAAAGCGACCGGCGTCACCCGCTACAACGGCGGCCTCTTTTCCCCGCACCAGCACCCGCGCATCGCGCAGTGGAAAGTGGGCGATTCCACGCTCGGCGATGTGCTCCGCCTGCTCATCTTCGATCAGCCCGCCGGCAAGAACCGCCGCCAGCGCGCCATCCAGACCGACGACACCATCGACTATGCCTCGCTCGAAGTCCGCCAGCTCGGCGACATCTACGAGGGCCTCCTCGGCGCGGAGCTGCGCGAGCGCGACGACGCCCGTCTCGAGCTCATCAACGCCAACGGCCAGAATCACCGCCACGGCATCTTCTACACGCCCGATTGGATCGTCCTCTATCTCCTCCGCGAGACGCTCGCGCCGCTGCTCGCGGAAATCGAAGCCAGTCCCGACGTGGCCCGCGCCCTCGGAAAAAAGAACGACGAACAGCGCCGCGACAATTCCTTCGCCCTCGCCGTCATGCGCCTCCGCTTTGTGGATCCCGCGATGGGCAGCGGCCACTTCCTCGTCCGTGGCACCGAAGTTCTCGCCCGCAAAATCCGCGAGCATCCCACGACGAAACTGATGACGGAGCAAGTCGTCGCCAACGGCGGCAGCCGCCGCACGCGCGAGCAAATCCTCGACGACCATCGCCATCCCGTCCCGCCCGGCGTCTCGCAGGAGCAGGCCGAGACCGCCTACTGGCGTCGCCGCGTGGTCGAGAGCTGCATCCACGGCGTGGACTTGAACCCGATGGCCGTCGAGCTGGCGAAGCTCTCGCTCTGGCTCACCTGCATCGCCGCCGAGGAGCCGCTGAACTTCCTCGATCATCACCTTCGCGCCGGTAACTCCCTCGTCTTCGCCGAGCCGGGGCGGCTCCCGCATCTGCCCATCGCGACGAGCGAGGAAAAAGAGCAGGCCGGTTTCAATCTCGGCGATCACCTCCCCGACGCGCTCGCGAGTGTCATCAAGACCAACGCCGCCATCACCGGCACGCCCAGCACCGCGATGGAGGAGGTGAAGCAAAAGGAGGACGCGTGGAAAAAAGTGCGCGCCAGCATCGCGCCATTCCTCACTCTCGCGGACCTCTGGCTCGCCGCTGCCGATGCGCTGGCCTTCGCCGGCGAGCCGGGCCAGCCGGCGCGCACGCTGAACGAACTCGATTACCAGACCTGCGCCCGCGCCCTCATCGCGCCGGAGGAAATCGCCGCACTCCCCGCGAAAGAGCGCCGCAAAGCCGAGAGCCTCCGCGACGGCATTCTCGCCGCCCTCGCGCCGAAGCGCCGCGCGCTCGATCCCTTCCACTGGCACCTCGAATTCCCCGCCGTCTTCTATGCCGACGACGGCACGCCGCGCCCCGACGCGGGCTTCGACGCCATCCTCGGCAACCCGCCGTACATTTCCACGCAGACCAGCAGCGCCGAGGCCTGGCGCGCGGCCCTGGAGCGGCGCGACGGCTGGCTCGACGATCTCTACGTCCACTTCTCCGCGCTCGGCTTTGCGCTGCTGCGCGAGGGCGGCGGCTTCGGCTTCATCGTCTCGGATACCTTCTTCACCCTCTCCACAAAGCAGCGGATGCGCGCCCTCCTCCAGCGCCACCGCCTCACGCATCTGGGCCAGTGCGACCCGTTCGACGCCACCGTGGACGCCGCCATTTTCGTCGCGCAGAAACGGGGCCCCGGCGTCTCGCCTGTGGCGTCAATCACCGAGGCCGAGTTCGACGCTGGCGAAGACATCTCCGAGTATCTCGACATCTCCACTGCCCGCGTCGCCGAGCCGGGCGCGGAGGTCGAAATCCCGTGGCACGATGATTCCATCCTCTTCATCCAAGCCCGCCCGCGCACCGGCACCGCGCCGGATGTCGCGCTCGACACGCTGCCGCCGCGCGACGCCGTGCTTTTTTCGGAAAGCACCGAGACTGTTTTTGGAAAAATCATGCACGGCATCCACTCGCAACCCGGCCACACGGGCGCGGATTTGCGCGTCCACTGCGTCCCGCTCGCGCTCTACCGCGCCACGCACAAGCGCGCGTTCTTTGAGCCGCGCCCCGGCACGCTGCGGCTGTGGGGAAAGTTCAACGCACCGGTAAAGGCGCTCGTGGCGGAATGGTGGGAGCGCATCAAGGACTCGAAAGCCTTCGGCAAAAACCGCGAGGAAATCGCCGCGTATCAGCGCACGCTCCGGCCCGGCGACATCACGCTCGTCGGCCTCATCGCCGAGGGCGGGCAGGGCATGAGGACGGCGAACAACGGGCGCTTCCTCGGCTACCTCGAAGACACGCGGCAGGCGGAGGCGCTCATCGTCAAACGCGCTGCGTGGACGAAAGCATGGCTCGCCGACTCTGCCATCGCGCCCGTCTTTCGCACGCTGCTCGCCGCCGCGGGCGGCAACGCCGTGAAGCCGCTCAAGGACAGCGCCGCGTGGGAGGCGTGCGTCGAGCCGCTGCGGCAGAAGTTCGGCGACGCGCGGCTCGGCATCGGCAAGACCGACCTCTACCGCATCGTCCCGCGCAACCTCATGGCGGAGGAAGATGCCTTTCCTTTTGCATGGACGCAGCGCAAAGCGGAACTGCTCGCGCGCTGGCGCACGCACGAAGACCTCCGCCCATTCTGGCACACCACGCTCGACCTCAGCCTCGCGCGCAAACAGCTCGAAAAACTCCACAAGGCCAAGGCTGTGAGTGATGAGGACTTCCTCGCGCTCTGCCGCGAAATCCAGCGCTGGGCCGCCGGCCCGCCGAACGGCAAACGCCGTGCCTCGCGTGAAGCCATCGGCCTTCGCTCCAGCGAAGACTACACCGACGCGGACGACGCCCCGCGCATCGCCACCATCTACAACGGCCTCGCCGGACGCGCGCAATTCGTCCCCTTCCGCAAAGGCGACCCGGACGGCAACCGCTGGCTGGACGAAGAACCGTTGTTTGTCCGCTGGACGAAGGAGGATGTGGACTACCTCTCCAAATCGCGCGACGTGCGCTGGCAGGGCACGCGATATTTTTTCACCGGCGGGCTGACCTACAACATCCACGCGCGCGGCGTGCTTCTGAAATCAAAGCTGCTCCGCGATTGTGTGTTCGACGCCTCCGCTTCGATGCTCTGCCCGACCACGCGCGCCGTGCCCGCCGAGCATCTGCTGGCCTTGTTCAACAGCCACGTTGTCAGCTTCTACATCAAGAAATTCCTCAACAACACCTGGCACGAAATCAGTGACCTCCGCACCATCCCGCTCATCGTCCCGACCGCCGCGCAAACGAAGCGCATCAAAAACATCGTGACTCTCGCCTTTCGCGCCAAGCGCCACGACCTCGCCGGCACGCATCCGGGCAACGCACTCAATACGGCTGTGCGGGAGGTCGAGCGCGAGCTGAGCGCCGGCTCGCCGAGCTATCTCCGGCCCGGCGCGCAGTTGAAGCTGCTCGCCACCGCCGCCGACTGCCTCGCCATCCTCGAACGAGCCGTGAGCTGGGAAGCCGAAAAGCTCTACGGCGTCGAAGGCCTCGGCCCCTTCGACGAATTCTGAGAGGTTTGCTCCGCAGCGGTCGGGACGGCACTCCGTGCCGTCCGCGCATGTGAACCCGCGCCCACCGCCTCGCTCCGCTCGCCCCGGACGGCACGGAGTGCCATCCCTACCTCGCTCCGCTTCGGCATTGCCCGCGCGCGGCTTTCCCACTACGCACTGCGCGCATGGCAAACGTCGTTTTTCTTTGGCACATGCATCAGCCCTACTATGTCGATCCCGTGACGCAGACGGCGATGATGCCGTGGGTGCGGCTGCATGGGGTGAAGGGCTACCTCGACATGATCACGGTGATCGAGGACTTCCCCGGTGTGCGGGTGAATTTCAATCTCACGCCGGTGCTGCTTTTGCAGATCAAGGAACTCATCGACGGGAAAATCCGCGACCTGTGGATGGACTGGGCGCGGCGTCCGGCGGCGGAGCTGGAGGAGCAGGAGAAGTTCGCGATTCTGGAGAACTTTTTCAAAATCCACTGGGACAATCTGGTGAAGCCCTTCCCGCGCTATTGGGAGCTGCTGAACAAGCGCGGGCTGACTTTCTACCGCGACGAGGTGCGGCGCGGGCTGCGGTATTTCTCGACGCAGGAGTTCCTGGATTTGCAGGTGTGGTTCAATCTCGCGTGGTGCGGCTACACCGCGGAGCGGCTCTATCCCGAGCTTGCGGAGCTGAAGCGCAAGGGGCGCAATTTCACCGAGGCGGAGAAGCATCGCGTGCTCGACATCCATCTCGAAATCCTGCGGCTGGTCATCGCCAAATACCGCGCCGCCGAGGAGCGCGGGCAGGTGGAGCTGACGACGACGCCGTTTTTCCATCCGATCCTGCCGCTGGTCTATGACTCGGCTTTCGCCGAGCGCAGTCTGCCGGGGCGGCAGTTTCCGAAGCGCTTCCACTGGCCCGAGGACGCCGCCGCGCATCTCACGCTCGCGGTCGAGCAGCACACGGCGCTCTTTGGCAAAGCGCCGCGCGGGCTGTGGCCGAGCGAGGGCTCGATCGCGCCGGAGCTGATCCCGCTGATGCAGCGGAGCGGGATCGAGTATTTTTGCAGCGACGAAGAAAATCTTTTCAATTCGCTCAAGCGCGATCCCGCTTTCAAGGATGTGATCGTCGATCATCTGGAACTTTTCCAAGGCTGGCGCGTGGCCCACGACGGCGCGGCGGTGAACGCGGTTTTCCGCGAAAAACCGCTTTCGGATTTCATCGGCTTCATGGCCGCGAAGAACGACCCGGTGACGGCGGCGGAGCATCTGCTTTCGCACCTGCGGCACATCGCGGGGCTCGTGCCGCACGACACCGGCGTCATCCCGCTGATCCTCGACGGCGAAAATGCGTGGGAGACTTTCGCGGACGGCGGCGAGGGATTTCTGCGCGCGCTCTACGGGGGCATCGAGGCGGACAGCGAGCTGCTGCGGAGCTGCACGATCGAGGAATACCTCCGCGACCATCCGCCCCGGAAACAGCTCACCACCTTGCACACCGGCTCATGGATCAGCAGCAACTTCGACATCTGGATCGGCGAGGACGAGGAAAACCGCGCGTGGGATTTGCTCGGCGAAACGCGCGCGTTTTTGCAGCGGCAGATCGATGCCGGGGCGCTCACGCCCGCCGCGCAGACGGCGGCGCTGCGGGAAATCTACGCGGCGGAAGGCAGCGATTGGTTCTGGTGGTACGGGCCGGATTTTTCGACCGACAATGACGCGCTCTTCGACGAACTGTTCCGCCGACATTTGAAAAATGTCCACGCGCTCTGCGGCGGCGTGGCTCCCGCGGTGCTCGATGTCCCAATCGGCGGCGCGCGGGCGACGCCGCTCTACAGCGTGCCAGAGCGCCCGATTTCGCCGGCGATGGGCGCGGGATCGGATTCGTTTTTCGACTGGATCGGCGCGGGCTGCTACGTGGCCGGCAGCGAGCAGGGCGCGATGTACCGCGCCGAGCGCATCGTCGGCAAAATCCATTTCGGCAGCGATGAGCGGGCGCTTTTCCTGCGCGTGGATTTGCGGAAATGGGAGCCGGTCGCGCTGACTGTGGAGTTTCACCAGCCGGCGGGCGTCCTCGTCCGCACCGGCGTGCTCGCGCGCGGCGGGGCGGGGGAGTTCACGATTGAAAAGGCGGGTGGGGAAAAGCTCACGCGCACCTCGCTGGTGGTCGGGGACTCCATTGAATTCGCGCTCCCGCTCGCCGACCTCGGCCTTGCGGGAGAAGCGCCCGTGGCTTTCCAGGTGCGCGTCTTTCGCGATGGCATCGAGCGCGAATGCTACCCGGAAAATGCGCCGATCCAGTTCACACTCCTCGGCGCGGACTTCGCGCTGCGAAATTGGATCGTGTGAATCACGGCTCAAATTTGTAGCCGAATTCGCGTACTGTTTTGATGAAGTGCGGAGCCGCCGGATCGGGCTCAATCTTGTTGCGGAGGGCGTTCACGAAGCGGTCGATGCTGCGGAGGGTGACGGTGCGGTCGTAGCCCCAGACGGTGGCCATGATGGTGTCGCGGCTGAGCGCGCGTCCGGCATGGGTGGCGAAATGGGCGAGGAGGTCGAACTCTTTGGGCGAGAGCGGCACGTCGCGCCCGGCGCGGGTGAGGGTGCGGGCGGCGGTGTCGAGCCGGCAGTCGCCAAACTCGTGGAGGGTGGCGCCGCGCTGGCGGCGGCGGCGGAGAAAGGCTTCGGCGCGGGCGAGGAGTTCTTTGATGCTGAAGGGCTTGGTGATGTAGTCGTCGGCCCCGAGCTTGAGGCCGAGGACGATGTCGGATTCCTGGCCCTTGGCGGTGAGCATAAGGATGGGCATGTCGAGCTGCTCTTCGCGGAGGAAGCGGCAGATTTCGTAGCCGTTCACGCGGGGCAGCATGAGGTCGAGGATGATGAGGTCGGGCTGGATGGCGAGGGCGGCTTTGAGGCCGGCTTCGCCGTCGGCGGCGGTCTGGACGCGGTAGCCCTCGAACTCGAAGTTGTCGCGCAGGCCGCGGAGCATGGCGGGGTCGTCTTCGATGATGAGGATGGTTTCGGTGGGCATGGGTTGGGGAAAAATCCGAATATCGAAATCCGAAATCCGAAACAAATTCGAAAGATTGGAAAGGTTGAAAAACGGATTGCGGCAGCCCCTTCTCCTTTTCCTGCTTTCACGCTTTTCGGATTTGTTTCGGATTTCGATATTCGGAGTTCGAATTTCTACGCTGACTGGAGCGGCAGCGTGACGATGAACGCGCTGCCCTGGCCGGGCTCGCTTTCGACTTCAATGGTGCCGCCGTGGGCGGTGACGATTTCGCGGACGATGGCGAGGCCGAGGCCGCAGCCTTCGCGGGCGCGGGTGAGCTTTTGGTCGGCCTGGAAAAAGGGCTCGAAGATGTGTTTGCGTTCGTCGCGGGTGAGGCCGACGCCGTTGTCCGCGATGGTGAAAATGACGGCGTCCGAGGTGGAGCGGGTGCGGAGGGTGATGCGCTTTTCGTCGCCGGTGTACTTGAGCGCGTTTTCGAGGAGGTTGGTGAGGATGGTGAGGAGTCCGTCGCGGTCGGCGGTGAGCGCGGGGAGCGGCTCGACGACATCGAGGGTGAAGTCGCAGCCGGGGGCGTGGAGTTTTGCGCGCAGCGCGGAGACGGCCTGGTCGATGACGGCGCGCGGGGCGGTGGGTGCGAAGGTGAAGGCGTGCTGGCCGCGGTCGAGGCGCGAGTGGGTGAGGAAATTGTCGGTGAGGCGGCTGAGGCGGAGGTTTTCGGCGGCGATGAGGTCGAGGTATTCGCGGCGCTGCTCTTCGGTGCGGCAGCGGCCTGCGCGCATGGTGTCCACGAGCATGCGGATGGAGGCGAGCGGGGTGCGCAGCTCGTGGGCGACGGTGGCGATGGAGGTGTTCTTGAGCTCATGCAGCCGGAGCTGGCGGCTGACGGTGAGGCCGGCGGCGGCGGCGATGGAGCAGATGGCGACGACCGTGATGAGCGCGGTCCACGCGTAGATTTTGAACTGCCCGCGGACGGCTTCCCTGATCGCGGAATCATCGGTGAGATAGAGCCGGACCTGCAATGGCGGATCGAGTGGCCGGGGCTCCGTGTGGGCGACGACCTTGCCGCGCGGCGTGGTGGAACCGGCGATGATCCGGCCGTCCGCGTCGGCGATGACGACTTCGATTTCGCGATCAAACAGCCCGCGGTAGAAGGCGCGGACGTTTTCCGCCTGCGGCCCGCCGATGCTGCCGGCGAGATGCTTGGCGAGCGATGGGCCGGCATTCACGAGGGTCTGCTGATAGACGCTCACCGTCCGCTCCATGATAGCCTCGCGCTGCCCGGCCAGCGCATCGACCATGAAGCGGATCATGAGCACCGTCGGGATGAAGGGCACGAGGACGAGCAGGAAGAGGAGCGCGCGGAGTTGCTTGGGTTTGATTTCGTGGAGGGTCACGCGGCGGGGAGTGGGGGAGCTTTTACGAATGGAAAAAATGTGTCCACGAAAGACGCGAAAGGACACGAAAGTTCTTCCGGCAGGGCTGCGAAAAATTTCGTGCTTTTCGTGGACGAAACAAATCACCGCGCGGGTTCGAGGAGCTTCGCGGTGTCGCCCATGTAGTCGGCGACGGCGAGGGCGTTCTTCGTTTTGTCGTCGAAGCGCGGGATGAAGCGCTGGCTGCCGGTGCCGAGAAGCGGGGTGAGGTGGGCGCTCATGTCGGTGTTCACGACCACGGCCTTGGTGCCTCTCCAGGTGCCGCCGAGCACGCCTTCCTGATCGGTGTATCGGCCGGTGCCGTCGGTGTGGTCGGCGATGAGCGGCCAGTTGGAGTTGGAAGTCTGGCTGAGGCCGTCGATGTAGGCCCAGTGGTTCTCGCCGGGCGCGACGATGTGCGCGGCGTCGCTCATTTCGTTATCGGCGCTCGCGCCGGCCCGCGAGGTGGTGACGGCGAAGACTTTCTCGTTGTCCACGTAGGTCGGCACGAGGCTGCGGAAGACATCGTTCGAGGTTTTGATCTCCTCGCCATAGATGTTTTTTTTCGTCGGGTAACTGCCGTCGTAGTCATTGGCGTAAAGCCGCAGGCCGAGGCCGATCTGGCGGGCGCTGTTCATGGCGTCGGCCTGCCGGCCGTTCATAATGATCTTGGTGTAAACGGGCATGGAGAGCCCGGCGAGGATGGCGATGATGCTGATGACGACGAGGAGTTCGATGAGGGTGAACGCCGCGCGGGTGCCGGTGGTTTTCATGTTTGGGGTCTTTCTGTTTTTGGTTTTTCCGCCATTCGCGGAGTGCGCCTGGCATTGCCGAAAGACTCGCGCGGGCGTGTTATGGATTTGTTACCGCGCGGTTCGGGGTTGGTTCTTTTTCGCAACCGCGGCCGGAATTTTTTAACCACGGATTGCACGGATTTCACGGATTGGCGGAGGGGAGGAACCCGTGCAATCCGTGGTTCCATTGCCGGCTCCTGCGCATTACCCACAGCCGATGTTCTCCGCCCACCTCCGCCTCGCCTGCATCGCCCTCGTCACGCTCGTCACCGCCCCGGTTTTCCCCCTCCTCGCGGTGGAGGATGAGACGGCGGCGAAAGAGCGCGCTGTCGCCGGACAAACGGCTCCCACAACGGGTTCGCAGATGCTCTACGGGCCGGTGCTGACCTGCGAAATCGAAGCGCCGGGGCCGAAGCAGGGCGGTGCGCTGGCCGCAGACGATCGAGGTGAAGGGCGCGGTGGCGAAGGATGCCGCGGCTTACGTGGTCGAGACGATCCCGCTGCCGGAGGAGAATCCGTGGAAGTCGTGGATGCGGATTTCGGCGTTCGATTTTTTCTCCGACGGACGCGCGGCGGTGGCGACGATGAACGGCGACGTGTGGATCGTCTCGGGGCTGGACGCGAAGCTGGAAAAGGTGGTGTGGAAGCGTTTTGCCACGGGGCTTTTCGAGCCGCTCGGGCTGCGCATCGTGAAGGACACGGTCTATGTGCATGGGCGCGATCAGATCACGCGGCTGCGTGATTTGAACGGCGACGGGGAGGCGGATTTCTACGAGTGCTTCAACAGCGACCGGACGCTCTGGCCGAGCTATCACGCGTTCGCTTTCGATCTCCAGACGGACAGCCGGGGGAACTTCTATTACGTGGTCGGCGGCAATCAACTCGGGTCGAAGCGGGACTGGCACGCGTCGCTCTTTCGCGTCTCGCCGGATGGCGCGAAGACGGTGTGGTGGCGACGGGTTTCCGCGCGCCGAACGGCATGGGCATCGGGCCGCACGACGAGATCGCGGTGGGCGACAACCAGGGGCACTGGATTCCTTCGAGCAAAGTCAGCCTCGTGAAGCCGGGCGGCTTTTACGGGCACGTCGCCGACCCGCGCCTGGACAAGAACGCGGCGGCTCCGGCGTCACTCGAGCCGCCGGTGTGCTACATCCCGATGACGATGGATAACTCGACGGGCGGACAGGTGTGGGTGACGGGTGGGAAGTGGGGGCCGTTTGAGGGGCGGATGCTCTCCACGTCGTATGGCAAGTCCGCGCTGCTCGCGGTGCTCGATGAAAAGGTGGGCGGTGTGGCGCAGGGTGGGGCGTTCACGCTGCCGGTGAAATTCACCTCGGGGATCATGCGGGCGCGTTTCAATCCGCAGGACGGGCAGCTCTACGTCGCCGGGCTGAAAGGCTGGCAGTCGAACGCGGCGAAGGACGGCTGCTTTCAGCGCGTGCGCTACACCGGCCAGCCGGTGCATCTGCCGGTGGGGCTGCATGTGGGGAAGGACGAAATCGCGATCACCTTTCCCGAGCCGCTGGCGACGGCGGAGGCGAATGACGCGGCGAATTTTTCCATCGAGCAATACAACTACAAATGGTGGAGCACCTACGGCTCGCCCGACCTCTCGCTCGCGAAGCCGGGCGCGAAGGGACGCGACAAAGTGGAGGTGCAGGCGGCGAAACTTTCCGCCGATGGCAGGACCGTGACGCTGGCGATTCCCGGCCTCCAGCCGGTGATGCAGATGGAGATCAAACTGCGCCTGCGCGCGGCGGACGGGGCGGAGATTCAGACGACGATCGGGAACACGATCAACAAGGTGCCGTAGCGCGTTCAATCCCGGGGCGGGGGAGATTCCATGGGTGCGTTGTGCGAAACTTTCTCGCCACGCGCCGCCATTTGCGCGCACATCCCTTTTGCGTCGCCCATGTCCCATCTCGGCTCCATCCACACCTACCGCTCGGAGGTGGATCAAATCATCCGCTACGGTGGCAGCTCCAAAGAGAGCTCCATCCGCCGCGCCGTCTTCAGCCTCATCAACGCCTACGCCCGCCCGCGCGACCTCCTGCTCGTCGAGGAACTCGACTACTACAACCCGCGCCGCAAACGCAAAGTCACCCCGGACGGCACGCTGAAAAACATCCTCCGCCTCGACTACGGCTTCTGGGAGAGCAAGGACACCGATGACGACCTCCAGGTCGAGATCGCCAAGAAATTCGACAAAGGCTACCCCGACTCGAACATCCTTTTCGAGGACTCGCAGACCGCCATCCTCTACCAGGACGGCCAGCGCCTCCTCACCGCGTCATTCAAAAAGGACGAG
>JAYWEP010000022.1:0-11055 GCA_043779205.1 Chthoniobacter sp.
GATCCTGCGCGGCATTTTTTCGTCCCGCAGTTTCGTCGGTCACGGATTTTTGCACGCTCTGGTATTGCGTCACGGCTTCCTTCGTTTTGCCGAGCAGGCGGTAAAGGTCGCCGATGCGAATCTTGGCGAGCCGCCCGAGGTCGGCGCTGGCGTTTTGAAAGCCGATGGACTGGGCGACCTGCGCGCCCGCGGGATCTTTGAGGTAAAAGACGAGCAGTTCGATTTCGGCCATGCCCAGCTCGTTCGCGAATTTTTTCCGCGTGCCGGAATCGAACTTCCGCACCTCGGCGAGCGCCTGCCTCGGGTCGCTCTGCGCGAGGGAGCGCAAGCGCGCGACCTGCCCGCGAATCCAGAGCGGATCGGCCTGGTTGGGGTTTTTCGCGAGCCAGGCGGTGGCGAATTTTCCAATCGCCTGATCGCTGCCGAACTCATTGAGAAACTGGAAGCCGTCCTTGAGCGTCTCGGCGGAGAGCAGCGCGGGCGTTTCCTTTTCGAGATAGCCCACGTAGCGGGTGACGACTGACTGGTCGGAGGTCTCGACCTGCGTGGGATTGCCGTTGAAGGCGATGTGCTGGATCGCCGCGAGTTGGTCGTTGCCGCGTTTCAGCCGCACGGTCACGCGGAGCGCGTCGTTGCCAAAGAGGACGCGCTCGGCCTGCGGGCCGTCCATTTTCGAGCCGTCGCTGAATTCCCACGCGGCCGTCCAGCCCGCGGGCACGCCGCCTTTCACCTGGCAGCGCGTCTCATACATCCACAGCCCGCCCCAGCCGATGTAGGTGCGCAGTTCCGCGTTGATCGCCGGCACGGGCCAGCCTTGCACATGCTCGATCTTCACGACTTCGGACGTGCCGGGATGCAGCCATGCCGACGCGGGAATCCCCTCCGGTTTGCCGTCCTTGATCCAGCCGAGGAGCATCGTCGCCGGCTCTTCCGTGCTGAGCTTGGCCTGGTAGTAGTCGATCCGCGTGAAGCCGCCCTGCGTGGTGACTTCCTTTTTCTGCACGGTGTTGGCGTTGGCGTGCGCGCCGTGTTTGCCAGGCCAGCCGAACTCGAATTTGTCGCCGACGAGCACGAAGGAGGCGTCGGAGGAAAGCGTGTAGAGCGCGAGTTTCTTGCCGTCCGTTTTCAGCCAGCCGGTGTAGTGGCTGATGAAGGCGGCGCTGTCGCCAAACGGGTTTTCCCCATGGTCGATCGCGGGCACAAAACCCGCGCCGTCGGTTTCGTTCGCGGCCTTTTTCCACAGCGCTTCGATTTCCTGCACGTCGGCCAGCTTCGCCTGCGGCGCGTTGAGCTGCCGCGTCTCGATCAGCAGGCTCGTCTTCGGCGTCCAGCCGGTGTCGCGGCGCGGACGGTTGCCGCCGAAATAAACGTAGGCGTCCTGCCCCGCCGGCAGCGTCTGCGCGAGGAGCAAAACCTTGCGCCCTTCTCCGCGCCACACGCGCGCCACCGGGAGCAGCGCGCCCTTTGAATCGGTCAGCAAGACATCGGTGGCGTTCGGCATCGTCTGGCCGAGTTCGGGCACTTCGATGAGCACGCCCGCCTCGGGGTTCTCGGGGGCGGTCTTCGCTTTCACCGTCGCGCGAAACGGCGCATCGGGAAACGTCCATGACGGGTCGGCGGCCTGCGCGGAAAATGCCCACACGAGAAACAAAAGCGCGTGGCAGGGACGGCACTCCGCTGCCGTCCGGGGCGAGCGCAGCGAGGTGGCGGGCGAACGTGATCGCGCGTCTTTCGTGCCGACACCCGCCGCCTCGCTGCGCTCGCCCGACGGACGGCACGGAGTGCCGTCCCTACCTGCGCCGCGCCGCCTCATTTCTCCTCGACGAGCGAGCGGAAGTATTCGGAGACCTGATCCTTGTATTGCGCGGGCGCGTCGCCTTCGTTCCCGCCGAGCAATTGCTTGTCCGTCGTGCGCGCGCCATCCTGAGATGAGAAGCTCACGACTTCGCCCGAGTTCACGCCGCTCTTGATGTCCTTGAGCCGGCCAATGATTTTCTGGTGCAGGCTCTGCGCGTCCTTCATGCGGCCTTCCTTCATCGCAGTCGCGGATTCATCCATCAGCTTTGCCACCTGGCTGAGTCCGTCGCTGTGGATGTAGAGCAGGCTCGCCTGCGCCACGGTCTTCGCGGTTTTTTCCGCGAGCAGCGCCTGCTGCACGGCGGCGGCGTTTTGCACCTCGGTCTTCGGCGCTTTCGTCGCGCGGAGCGGCGCATTGCCTTCCATGCCCTGACGGTCGCTGAAACCGCCGGCCTTGCCGCCGCCGGTCGCGCGGGTCTTGCCGATGCCGCCGTCGTCCTTCACCTGGCCCTGCTGGAGCGGGTCTTTGGTCCGCCGCGCCTCGGGCGTGTCGCCTTCGAGATTGCTCGCGGTGTCGCCGGCCATCTCGCCGTTGCTCTCCCCTTCGCGCCCGCCGGAACTGCGGCCCGTCTGCTCGTTGTGATTCGGCGCCTGGTTGCCGGATTTTCCCTGCGCGCCAAAGCTGCCCTGCGGCCCATCCATGATGTCCCAGCCGTTCGCCGGGTTCTGCGCGAAGAGCTGGTTCGAGTTCGGATCCTGCACGTCGTCCTGGATGTCCTCCTGCTTCTTTTGCAACTCGCCCACGATGTCCTCGGTGGCATCCATCAGCGGCACGTTCGGAATCGCCGGCATCTCGGTCTTGTCAAAATTCTCCGCCGCCCACTTGATCGTGTCCGACTTTTTCGGGAGCCACATCTCCAAGTCGGCGGAAAGCTTCTTCGCCGCCTCGATCCCATCGAGCAGCCCCTGCTCCTTCTGCACCGCGATTTCCGTCGGCTTCAGTTTGCCTTTGGCGGCGTCCTCGGCGTCGGTCTGCTCCACGTCCTCGATGATGCTCACAAGTTCCGCGCGCATCTCATTGCCCGGCGTCAGGTCCGGCAGCGCCTGCAAATCCGTGGTCATCTTCTCGATGACTTCCTTCATCAAATCCTTTTGATCTTTGATCTCGCCCGAGGTCGCGATGTCCTCCTTGCGGAAGTCGTCCTTGCGCGCCATGTCCTTCGTCTTCTCCACGATGTCGTGCTGAATCTGCGCGAGCTTATCGAGCTTCTGCTTCATTTCCTCGACGGTCTTTTTAAGTTCGTCGGCCTTTTCCCCGGCCTCCGCGAGCTGCCACTGGTTGAGCAGTTCCACCATCTTCGCGAGGCTGCCGACCACATGCAATTGCATCGCCGCCGCCGGCTGGACTTTCTTGCCCTGGAGCTGTTCCGCCGCCGCGAGCATCTCCTCGTACACTTTCATTTCGCCAAACATCGCCGCCACTTTCGTCAGCCGTTTGCGGAAATCCACGTCGCCCACCGACGCGTTCTTGCTGTCCGTGTCGATGCTCTTGCGCACCGCCACCGCTTTGTCCGCCAGTTTGTCCTGCCGCTCGCCGAGCTTGGTCGCGGCTGCCTCCGTCGCCGTGCTCGTCTCTTTGTGCAGGTTGCGCTCCTGCTTGAGCAAATCCTCGACGCCCGAAATCAGGTCGGCGATTTCGCCGCGTTTCGCGTCTTCCTCGGCGGCGGCGGGCGCGCCTTGCAGGCGGGCCAAAATGATCGCTTCGTTCGCGATGGCCGTCGCCATGAACTTCGCCCGCACGGCGTCCGTCGCGACCCCGGCATTGCGCAGCGCGACGACGGCGACCGTCATTTCCTTCGCGAGCATCGAGCGCAAATCATTGCGCACATCCGGCGCGATCACGTCGGCGGAAGCGACCAGCGCCTTCGCCCCGTCGGCCACCGCCACCTGCCGCCCGAGCAAGGCCGTGAGCGGGTCCGCGCCCTTCCGCATCGACGCCGAGCGCGTCTCATCAAGGTTCTGCGACTGCACTTTGATGAGCGCCTCCAGCCCTTTCGTGAGTTTGGAAACGGCCTCGTTCACCTGCTGCTCCAGCTTGTCCGCGGATTTCAGCGTCACGATGATCGGGCGCGACATCGTCACCCCCGGCCCGGTCACGTCGTTCAGGTCTTTCGCCACGATGCGGAAAGTCACGCGATCCTCGTCGCCCGCGAACGCCGCGAGCGGAATTTCCGCCGTCGCCTCGTAAGTCTTCTGGCCTTTCGCCGCGGCGAATTCCTGCACGAGCTTGGCGTCGTCCTTGCCCTCCACGCTTTGATAAATCGCCACCGAGCCGAGCCCGAAATTGTCCGTCGCCGAAAACTTCACCGTCAGCTTCGCAGCCTTCGTCGCCACGAGATCCTTGCCCTCCGCCGGATCGGACACCGCGACCTTCGGCGGCTCGTCGGCCTTCACCGACACCTGCATCGTCCCCGAATCCGCGATGCCCACCGCGTCGCGATACTCCAGCTTCAGCGAGCGGCTCGCCACGATCTTTGCGTTCACCTTCCACGCGCTCGCGCCCGCCTTCTCCACCGCCAGCGCCTCACCCTTTTCATCTGTCACTTTCAGCTCGGAAACGTCGTTGTTAAAATCCAGCCCCATCGTCACCACCGAGCCCGGCACCACATTTTGCAGCAGACTCAAATCCTTGATCTGCGTCTTCGGCAGCCCCGTGTAAGCCGGCGGTTCGATCTCCGCCGTGCGCGCCTTGATCGCCGTCTTCGGCCGCACGTCGAGGTGGTAGGTCGCCGTCGTCGCGTCGCCCGCCTCAATGTAATAATCCATCGGCGAACGCACATCCTTCCACTTGAAATTCACCGCCGTCTGCCCCGCCTCGCGATCCATCAGCGTCTTCTGCCAGCTCGATCCCGCCTCGCGGAAATGCACCCACGCCATCTTCGGCACCTCGCCGCCGAGCATCGCCGTCATCTGCACCTCGCGGCCATGCACCACCGTCGCGCTCCCCGGCACCACGCCCTCGATTTTCGTCCGCGTGAGCGGCGCGATGTTGCTCGCCGGGAGAAAAATCCGCGCCGCCGAGTTGGCGAAATAGTTCGGCTTGAGCATCGCCCAGCCGAAAAGAATCACGCACACCGCGCCGAGCCCCATCGCCAGTTGTTTCAGCAGCTTCACGTCGAAAACGCGATCCCACTGCACCCCCGGAAACGGATCGCTCATTTCATTGAACAGCGCCGCCCGCAGCGGCGAACCCGCCGCCAGCGCCCCGTCGAACTGCACCGCATTGATGAGCACGTTCCCTTTCACCCCGCTCGACTGCTCGATCCGCCGCGCCATGCTCGCGTCGGAAATCTGCGGACGAAACGACCGCACCGCCAGCGCCGTGCCCCCGACAAGCGCCGAGACCGTGAGCGCGAAGCCCGTCCACCGACCCGCCGCGCCGAAATGCAGCCACGCGTCGAACGTGAGAAACAGCACCAGAAAAAGCAGCGAGAGCGCCGCCCCTGAAATCAGGAAACGCGCACTGCGGGACCAGCGGAATTTCTGCGCCGTCGCGCGCAGGCGCTGGTGAACGATTTGGGAAGAGAGAGCCATAGGGTTTTGAGCTTACAGGTCAGAGAGCATCTTTCGAGCGGGAAATTAGGCCGAAACTCAGTGGATCACCCGCGTCCCGGAACCCGGCGCCGGATCCTTGATCTTGGTGATTTTGAAATCCCCGAAATACGCCTTCCCCGCATCCATTGAGCCCGCAAACGACACCGCCTTGATCGCCATCAGCACAGGCTTCACCGGCTTCCCCGCGATGATCCCCGCCGGCACCAGCGTGAAATCCCGCTCCACCTTATTCCATTCGCCCCCGCTCTGCGGATCCGGCAGTTGCGCGCGGAAAATCACCACCAGCGGCTTGTGCCCGTCGCCCTCGGGTATCCGCATGATCGAAACGTTCGGCCCCTTCGCCTCCGTGTCCTTCCGCGTCAGCTCATCCCGCGGATCCTCCGCATACGCCTCGACGTGGATCTTCGCCGCAAACTTCGGCAGCGCCGACCACACCTCCACCCGGTAAGTCGCCCCCGGAATCGCCGCCACCAGCGCCGTCTCGATTTTCCCACCCTCATTGCCCGCCACCCCCGGCGGCATATCGATCAGCGCGCACTTCTTCCCCTTGTATTCCACCTGGCTCACATACTCCTTATTCTTCGCGTAAGCCCCCTGATACGGGAAATCGTAGCGGTAAAACTTCAGCCGCACCGGGTCGGAGAAATTCCAATTCGGAATCAGGTTCCCGCCCTGCGCCTGCGCCCCATCCAGCGGCGCAAAGCCGCTGAACTTCGGAGCCGGAGTCTGCTGCGCGAAAGCGGACGCGCTGACACAAGCGGTCGCCACGATGAGGAGGGAGGGTTGGATTTTCATGGTGGAAAACTGACGCGCACCATGAGGCCTCGCGCGTCCCTTGGCAAGCATCGTTTGCCACCCCGCTCAACCCACCAGCCGGGAAGAGAAAGCGCCGGTCAATGGACATGGCTAACCCTACTTGCGAACGAAGTCCGACCGCTACCGCAGATTCCACATCTTCCTTAGAGGGCGGGTTGCTCGCACTGTTTTTCATCGCGCGAAAGATGCCGGAGCTTTGGCCCAATCGGAAGGGCGCATCCGCAGCGCGGAGCGTTCGCTTTTGCGCGCAGCGCGACCCCACAAACTTCTCCGCGACCCGGATTCTTCACCGGGTCACCGCCGCCAGAAAACGCCCGACCGCATACCCCGAAAGCTGCCCGCCGGGGCCGTGGGGATTGAAGTCGAAGCCATGCGTGGCCCACGGCAGATCGAGAAAAAAGTGCGGCACGCCGACCGCCTCCAGCCGTGCGGCGAGGCGCTGGCTCTGGAGATACCAGACATACGGATCGCGGCGTCCGTGGAGGAGGAGCGTGGGCGGACTCGTGCGGCCGGCGAGGAGAATGCCGGAGGCGCTGTCGTAGTTCGGGCGGACCTCGGTGGGCGGGCCGCCCATGTGCCGGAGAACGAGGCCGAGGGAGCCGATGATGTCGTCGGCGCGCGCAAACTCGTGGGCGAAGTGCATGTCCGCCGGGGCGTAAAACGCGATGCAGCCGCGGATCGCGGGATCGGGCGCGGAGTAGGCCACGGCTTCCGCGATTTGTCCGCCCGCGGAGCGGCCCATGATGACGAATTTCCCCGCATCGATGCCCAGCCCGGCGGCGTGCTCTTTCAAGCAGCCCAGCGCCGCGAGCACATCCGCGCGCTGCGCGGGCCACGGCCAGCGCGGGGCGAAACGGTACTCGACCGCGGCGACCGCGTAGCCGCGCTGCGCGAGCCGCTGGTGGAGCGCCGCGAAGTCGCCCGGCGAGCCGCCCTCCCAGCCGCCGCCGTGAATGACGAGCACGCACGGCGCGGGCGCGGGCGTCTGGCTGCGGTAAAAATGGAACGCGAGCTTCGCGCCGTCGGGCCCGGCGAATTCGTGCCGTTCCACTTTCACGGGCGCGATGGCGGGCGCGAACCACAGCCGGCTCCACGCGAAAGGCGGCGCGGCGGCGCTGACCGCCGGTGCGGGAAAAGCGCGGCTCATTGCCGCCGGCAGCGCGCGGGCCAGGAGCTGCGCGCGCACGGCCGACGAAAGGAACAGCGCGCCCGCGCCGAGCGCGAGCAGCACGGTGGCGAGCGCCGGCAGTCCGCGCCACGGCCCGAGCGCGAGGAGGAGCAGCGGCAGGAGCACGAGCCAGTGGCCGTATTCGGTCGCGGCGAGGGAGAGCTTGAAAAGCGGGACCGTGGGCGTGGGGGCGATTGCGAGAAGGCCGATGGCAAAGCTCACGAGGGCGAGCACGAACCGGAGCACGATCACGCGTTCAGTTTCCGAGCATCACGATCGGCCCGCCGGGCGCGGGTGCGCCGCCGGCGCGCTCGATGCTGATCGCAAATTTATCCGCCGAACGGATCGCGCGCTCGGGCGTGAAGGAGACGCGCGCCAGTCCGTCATCGCCCACAGGGACTACGCCGGCGCTAACCGGCTGCGGGTATTTCGGATCAATGACCCAGAGCTGGTAATCCTTGCCCGCGGCAGCGCGCGGAATGTTCGTGAGCTTGATGACCCCGCGCTGTCTTTCGGGATCCCACACAACGATAGCGACGCCTTTCGCATAGGCCTCGTTTTGCGCCGCGAGCGTGGCGATTTTCATTTTGGAAAACGCATCGCGGGTGCGCAGCGCGAGAGCCTCGTCGCGGAGGGCCGCGACCTCTTTCGCCAACTGCCCGCGCTCCGACCAAAACGCGAACGCGGTGATGGCGAAGCCCGCGGCGACGGCCCACGGCAGGAAGCCGAGCCCCGATGACTTCGCAGCCGGAGCGGGCGCGACTTTCGCCTCGCCCCGAATGCCCGCGAGCACGCGCTCGCGCAGCCCCGGCGGCAGCGGCACCGGCGGAGCGGCGTGGGCCAGCGCGGCGGTGGATTCGCGGAGTTCATCGACGAAGGCGCGCAGTTCCGCATCGGCCTGCAACTCGGCCTCGAACGCTCCCGCCGCGCCGGCGTCGAGCGAGCCAAGCACGTATTCGGTGGCGAGATCCTGTTTCGCTTCGCCGATCATGCCACCTCCTTCAAAACATCCCGCAGCCGGAGCAGCCCGCGGCGGATGCGCGCCTTGATCGTGCCGAGCGGCGTTGCGAGCTGCTCCGCGATCTGCTCGTGCGTGAGCCCGCCGAAAAACGCCAGTTCGACCGCACGCCGCTGCTCCTCGGGAATCTGCGCCAGTGCCGCGCGGACCTGCGCGCCGTCATCATGCCGCCCGGCTTCGCCGGCCGACACTTCATCGGCCTCGGGAAAGTGCGCAAACTCGACGGTCGCCTTTTCCAGCGTGCGCTCCAGGCGCTGCCGCACTCGGAGGCGGTCGATGGCCTTGTGGCGAAGGATCATCACCGCCCAGGTGAACGGGCTGCTCCGTGCGGGATCGTAGGTCGCTGCGCGCCGCCAGATGTGCGCGAAACCTTCCTGCAGCACGTCCTCCGCCTCCTTTTCGTCATAGGTCATTTTCACAATCATCGAGAAAAGACCGGGCGCAAAACGATCATAGAGCGCGGCAAAAGCGGGCTCGTCTCCCGCGGCGGTACGGGCGAGCAGTTGCGCGTCAAATTCGCGGTCGGCTTCTTTCGCGGCGCTCATGCAGAAGCGTGCCGATCTCTCGCTGGCGGCGGCGATGCGAGGTCGAGAGATGGTGGAGGAGTCACAAGCGGTGGAGAGTGCCAGGAACCAGCGCGGTTGGCAAGCGGTGAGCACGCCTGTTTCGACGCCGCCATTGCCGCGCCAGATGCAGCGGGTATCGGCTTTCGCAGGCGCACGCTCAGTACAGCGCGAGCGGTGCGAGGGGGAAGTTGGGGAAGATTTTCGCGAGGCTCTCGGCCTGCGCGCCGTGGCGCTGGAGGACGGGCGCGAGGACATTGCGGTAGTTGTTCCAAACCGGGAGATCGCCGGGGCCGTCGAGGAGTTCCGGTTTCAGGCCCGGCCAGCCGCCGAGCACGCGCCCGCCTTTCACCCCGCCGCCCATGACGAACATCGCCCCGCCGCGCCCGTGGTCGGTGCCGAAGCTGGCATTCTCCGCGACGCGGCGGCCAAACTCGGTCATCACCACCACGCTCGTGGTCGCCATGCGCGCGCCGAGATCCTGGCGGAAAGCGGCGAGCCCACTCGCGAGGCGGCGCATGAGCGGCTCGATGAGCGTCTTCTGCGTGAAGTGCGAATCCCAGCCGCCGAGGTCGAGGCTCGCGGCGTCGAGGCCGAGGTTCGCCTTGATGAGCAGCGCGATCTGCCGCAGGCCCTGGGCGAAGTCGTCCTTCTCGTCGTAGCTCGCGCCGTGGGCCGGCGCGGCTTTCGCGTCGATGGACTCGATGCGGTGGATCGCCTCGAAGGTGCTCACCGCCGCCGCGCGCAGGGCCGCGCCGAGCGGCTGGCTGTCTTGCTCCAGCGCGTAGAGGCGCTGGAGTTCGCGGGGAAATTCGGGCTTCAATTCCTTGCCGAGCGCGAACTCGCCGATGGACTGGATGGCCGCCGCGCTCGGTGCGCCGGAGAGCATCTCGGGCAGCGTGGGCGCGAGCGCCACGGCGCTGAGCGGGCCGCCCGACGGGCCGCGGGCGCGGAGAAAACGACCCAGCCAGCCGCCGGCGGCGAGCCCGCCGTGCTCCATGAAATCCTGCGCCTCGAAGTGCGAGCGCGATTCATCCTCCACGCCCGCGCCGTGGGCGATGACGAGGTCGCCGTCCTGCCACGCGGCTTCGAGCGGGCGGAGATTCGGGTGCAGGCCAAAGATGCCGTCGAGCGGCACGGCGTCGCTCTTTTTCACCGCGAGGCGCGGGCGGACTTTGTGGTAGTTGTCGTCCTCGACCGGGGCGACCAGGGTGAGACCGTCGGCGGCGCCGCGGAGGAAGATGACGACGAGCGTGCGCTGGTCGTCGCGGTTGGCGGAGAGATTGGCGAGCGGGCTCATTGTTGGGATCGGGCGGCGGCCGGCGTGGCGCGGACGCCCTCGTCCGCGGTCGTCCGGCGGGCGCCTCGCCCGCCGACCTTCGGCGAACGGGGCGTTCGCCGGACAAACGCGGACGAGGCGTCCGCGCCACGCGGGCATGCGCTTCCCCATGCTGGGAGGCGGAACGACAACGGCGGCGTCTTCATCTCAGCAGCGCTGGAAGGCGGGTGAGGCGAGCAGGAGCGCGAGGCCGTCGCCGGATTTGAGAAAGGCGTCGCTCTCGTCGGGCGCGGGCTGGCGGTTGAGGACGGTGGCCATGAGCGCGGCGTCGCCGCCGATGTCGCGCTGGAGTTTTTCGCGGACGATGCGCGTGCCGGAGATTTTGTTGTTCGCGAGCGCGACGGCGAATTTCCAGCGCCAGAGCAGCGTGGCGAACCAATGCGAGGCGTCCGCCGGATAGCCGTCGGGCGTGGGATAACGGAAAGGCGAGTGGCCCATTTTTTCGAGGTAGGAAAGCACCGGCATTTCGTCGGCGACCTCGGCATTCACGGCACGCAAGGCGGAGACGACGAAATGGAAAGGACGTTTCAGTTTTCCTCCCGCGGAGCCGCGAAACTCCGCCGTCCCGAAGAGCGCGCGCAGCGTGGTTTTAATGTCGCCCTGGCTTTCGGAAAACGCCCGCGCCACGACTTCGACAGCGGACGCCGGCGGTGCGTCGGCGATGAAGCGTGCGCAGAGTTTGGTCGCGATAAACTGCGCGGTGCTCGGATGCGCGGCGACGATCTCGATGACGCGGTCG
>JAYWEP010000023.1:0-5931 GCA_043779205.1 Chthoniobacter sp.
CTATAACTGGCATCGTCCTCATCACTCTCTCAAGCTCCGCTCTCCCATCTCCAGACTCCGCCTGCCCATGAACAACGTGTTGAGCCTCCACACCTAGGGGGGATATGAAAACGCCCGCGAATTTCGTCCCCGACCTCGGCGAGCGAAAAAACCGACGTGTGAAAATGTTTCCCCCGATCCGCCAATGCGGCGCGCTGGCCGCGGTTTTTTTCGGTGCGATTTTCCCGAATGCGCCGCTGGCCGCGCAGAGCGTGCGCTATGAGGTGGTGGAGAAAAAGTGGGACGCCAGTCTCGGCACGCATCGCGCGGTGGTGAAAGTCGCGCAGCCGGCGGAGGCGGTGCGGGTGCATCTGGAATGGCGGCGGCGCGATTCGCAGCCGGAGGCGAAGGCGGTCGTCGTGGTGGATGCGGCGACGGGGCAGCGGGTGACGAATGCCGTGGCGCTCGATGTCAGCGCGGAGGCGGGCGATTTGGTCTTTCAGCCGGTCAGCGGCGCGGGCGAATACTTCGCGTATTTCCTGCCGGGAAATCCGGGCGGCGGCTCCTTCCCGGCGGCGAAGTATCTGCCGCCGCAGGACACCGCCGCGGCGGAGTGGATGGCGAAGCTCGCGGGCGCGGGCGCGGCGACGGTGGTGCGCTGGGAGGCGCGGACGGAGCACGACCGGTTCAACGAAATGGAGATCATCGCCACGGCGGCGGAGAAGCAGGCGTGGCTGGCGGGGAAGGCCGTGCGGTGGGCGATCTTTGTCGAAGACGCGGCGCACTCCGTGCGGATGTTCGATCATGTGCCGGAGCGCTGGCTCCAGCCCAGGGGGCGCGACACGGCGTTGCGCGGCGGGGCGGGTGAGCCAGTTATTTTCCAGCTCGGCGTGTGGGCCGCGGGCGGCGAGTTGAAAAACGTGCGCGTGCAGTTCGGCGATCTCGCCGGGCCGGCGGGCGGGAAGATGCCGGCGGGCATTTTCCGCGGCTTCAACGAAGGCGGCACCGACTGGCTGGGCCACACTTTCACCACGAAGATCAACGTCAGTGCCGACCGCGTGCAGCCGCTGTGGTGCGTGGCGGAAATCCCGGCGAACGCGGCGCGCGGGCGCTACACCTGCCGGGCGAACGTCACCGCCGACGGTGGCCTCGCCGTGCCGGTCGCGATCGAATTTCTAATCGGCGAACCGCTCCTGCCGACGGAAAGCGCGCTGACGAAACTGAAGCCGCTGCGCTGGCTCGACTCGACCATCGCGCAAGAGCCGGTGCCGACGAAACCCTTCACCCCGCTGCGCGTGGAGGGCGGGACGATCCATTGTCTCGGGCGCAGCCTCACGCTCGGTCCGGGTGGCCTGCCGGCGCAGATCGCGAGCACTTTCACCGGCAGCGTGACCGCGATGACCGCACCGCCGCGCGCCATCCTCGCGGGGCCGATGCGCTTCGTCGTCACGCTCGCGGACGGGCGCGAGCTGGCGCTCAAAGCGGACGCGATCGAGGGGATGACGGCCAATGCCGGTGTCGTTTCGTGGCGGAGCGGCTGGCAGGGCGACGGGCTCGGCATCGCGGTCGGCGGGCGCATGGAATTCGACGGGCAGGTGGAGCTGCGCTGCGAGCTGCGCGTGACCAAGGCGGTGGAGGTCCGCGACATCCGGCTCGAAATCCCGCGCACCGCCGACACCTGCAAATACGCCATCGGCCTCGGGCTCTACGGCGGGCTCGCGCCGGCGGCGCTGGATTGGAAATGGGACGTGGCGAAGCGGCATCAGGACGCGCTCTGGCTCGGCGACGTGAACGCCGGGCTGCGCGTGCAGCTCCGCGCGGAAAACTACGCGCGCCCGATGGTGAACATCCACTACCCCCGCCAGCCGCTGAACGATCCGCCGTCGTGGAGCGGCGGTGGCGCGGGCGGCATCAGGGTCGCGGCGGCGGCGGAGAAAACCGTGCTTTTCACCGCCAGCTCCGGCCCGCGCACGCTCGCGCCGGGGACGCCGCTGCATTTCGATTACGACCTCTCGATCACGCCTTTCAAACCGCTCAACACCGAGGCCCAGTGGCGCGACCGCTACTACCATGTCGGCGGCGTGCCCGCCGCGCCGGAGAAGGTGCGCGAGCTGGGCGCAAACATCGTCAACATCCACCAAGGCAACGCGCTCAATCCCTACATCAACTATCCCTTTCTCACCGCCGGCAAACTGCGCGACTACGCCGACCGCGCGCACGCCGCGGGGCTGCGGGTGAAGTATTACTACACCGTGCGCGAGCTGACGAACTGGACGCCCGAGCTGTTTGCGCTGCGCTCGTTTGGCGACGAGCTGATCGCGCCGGGCAAGGGCGGCGGGCACGCGTGGTGCGAGGAGCATCTCGGCGGGAACTACTGGGGCGCGTGGTATGAGCCGGGCACGAATGACGCGAGCATCCTCACGATGCCGATGTCGCGTTTTCACAACTTCTATCTCGAAGGGCTGCACTGGCTCACGGAGCACGCGGGTTGCGATGGCATCTACCTCGACGACATCAGCTACGACCGCACGGTGACGCAGCGCGCGCGCCGCATTCTCGACGGCGATCCGCGCGGCGGGCTGATCGATCTGCATTCGTGGAACGAGATGAACGGGCGCGCGGGCTTCGCGAGCTGCGCGCTCATTTTCATGGACTCGCTTCCCTACGTGGACCGGCTGTGGTTTGGCGAAGGCCACCACTGCGACGGCCCGCCGGAGCAGACGCTCGTGGCGATCAGCGGCGTGCCGTTTGGCATGATGGGCGAGATGCTCGAAGGCGGCGGCAACCCGTGGCTCGGCCTCACTTTCGGCATGACCGGCCGGCTCGGCTGGGGCGGCAGTCCGCAGGCGGTTTGGAAATTGTGGGACGAGTTCGGCGTGGCGGGCAGCGAGTTCAACGGCTGGTGGGATGCGGCGAGTCCGGTGAAAGCGAGCGCGCCCGAATGCCGCGCGACGATCTGGCGGCAGAAAGGGAAAACGCTGATCGCCGTGGGCAACTTCGGCGACCAGCCGGTGCGCACCACGCTGGCGATTGATTTTACCGCGCTCGGCCTCGACGCGAAACGCGCGCATCTCTACGCGCCGGAGATGAAAGGCTTTCAACCCGAACTGCTCTTCGCGCCCGACGCCACGATCAGCATCGCGCCGAAACGCGGCTTCGCTTTCATCCTCGACGAGACGCCGCGCCAACCGGTGAAGGCAGCGGCGACGCTCGCGTTCGACAATGCAAAATTGCTGTTTGAGGACACGTTCGTCCCGCAGCCGAAGGAGGGGTGGAAGATCGTCGCCTCGCCGAAAATCGGGAGCGCAAAGCCTGACAAAGAGGGCCTCGTCTTCCTCGCACCCGCGAACGTCCACGCGTGGGCCGAGCGCGCCCTGCCGCCCGACACCGCCGTGGTCGCCGCGCAAATCCGGCAGGACGCCGGCGACGAGGCGCAGCAATGGGGCCCCGGTCTCGCGCTCGTCTGGCCCGATGGAAATTTCCTCAAAGCCGGCCGGCGCAAGGACGGTCGCTTCGGGCTCTCGATCGCCGGTGCCGAAAAGCTCGTCGGGATGTGCGACATCGAACGGCCCGTGACCATCTCTTTCGTCCTCGAGAAATACCTCATCCGCATCGTCGCCAGCGGCGAAGGCGTCTGGCAGCAGGACCAGGAACTCGCCCGCATCCCGCGCACCGACTTTCCCGGCGTGCCCGCCGTCGTGCGCGTGGGCAAAATGCCCAACAGCGGCGAAGCCCAAGACCACAGCGATCCCGGCCCGCCGGGCTGGAGCCGCGCCGACTGGCTGCGCCTCTACCGCTAGGAAAGCGCAGAGAGACTGGGAAACCGGTCCCACGATGCTGTAGGGGAAGCTGACAGCTTCCCCCGGTGGCCGCGCCGAGACCAAGCCCTACTGCGAGTTTCGCCCCAATCAGCTCCGCAAAAGCGCGACCGGAGACATTGAGGGGATTCAGGATCCTTTTAACAACCTCTCTGGCTACTCCACCAATGCCGGTTGCACCGAACAGACCTATCGGGTGAAAGTGCAGGTCAACCCCAACGCGGTGCGTCCGAAGAGCGGAGGGTTTCAACCCCGGATTCGACCTCTGGTCCACCGGCGGAGTCATTAGCTCGGCAGCGGCTCCCGCGGATGCCGACCGGAAGCGCTGGGTCAAAAATTGGCAACCTTCGGTCGCCGCGGCGAAGAGCTGCTAAGAGCTACCGTGCCGGTCCCGATGAACCTTTTGCGGACTTTCCAGAACTGTGCGCGGCGGGTTCGAGGCGGATTTTCAGCGGGAGAAAGGTGTGGGTGGTGCCGCCGTTGCTGTCGGCGATGAGGACGAGGCAGCGGGTGCCGTCGGCGAGCTTTGGGCCGAGGGCCAGGCCCTCGAAATTGACGAAGCCGGTGGCGCGGTCAAGGAGCAGGATTTTCCGCGCCGGGATGCAGTCGGCGACTGCGGCGAGGGATGGCACGCGCGAGGTGTCGGTGGCGTTTTGGAAGTCGGCGAGGTAGAGCCGGAGATGCAGGCCGGCGGCGCCAAAGCCACGCTCGAGAACGATGAGGCTGCCGTCTGGGAGCACGCACAAGTCCGACACGCCGCTGCCGGCGCCGTGAAAACGGAAGGCCGCGGGCTCGGTGCGCCACGCGTATTGCGCGGTGGGACGGAACTTCGCGTCGAACCGCTGGAGGCGCACGAGCGAGCCGGTGGCGGCGGTGGCGAGCGGGCCGTCGGGGACGAGGGCCTCCTCGTTGGCGATCCAGAACTGCTTCGCCGTGTCGCTCCAGGTGATCGACTCGAGGCTGAGATTTTTGCGCGCCTGCGCGAAGACCGGCGGCACGGCCAGGCGCTCGGCACGCGGCTGGCCGGGGCGGAAGCGCAGCACGGCGTTGCCAGTTTCGGCGCTGATGTAAAAGGTCTTGGTGGCGGCGACGTAGGCGACGCCCTCGAAATCGGCCGCGTCCGCCGCCACCGGAATGGGCTCGCCGATTTCACCGCTGGCGATGCGACCGGTGGCGGGGTCGATCTTCAGCGTGAGCGGCACGAGGACGTTTTGGTGATCCGAGACGGCGTAAAAGGAATCGCCACCCGTCCAGGCGAGCCCGCTCAGGTCGGTGACAGCGGCGCTTTCCAGCGCGAAGCTTTCCTGGCCGTCCACGCTTTCGATCACGGGTTGTCCGTGAGCCAGGCGGGCGACAAACGAGAGGGCGAAGATGCTGGCCAACACCGCACCGCGAGCAGTCACAAACCACCGCACCCCGCGGCCCATTTTCCGAAAGTGGTCGGGCTGGCGAGATTCGAACTCGCGACCTCTTCGACCCGAACGAAACTCTCCATTCGCCCGCGTTCCCGTCGAAACATCTGGCCGCCCAAAGAGTTGCGCGATGCGTCGAAAGATATGGAAAATTCCCATCGGCCCGTTTCTCCCCCCTGATGGTAGCCGTAGAGTCGCAATGGGGCGGGGTTGTTTTGCAGTGATCGGCTCACCTTCGTAATTTGATAGCATTGCGAAGTAAGAGCGTATCCGCGCCAAAAGAGCGCCGCAAGCACAGGGTCGCACGCGTGTCCCCGCCACTCGAATGCTTTCCCTCCTCTCCCGTTGGAAGTGGGGCAAGCGGGTTGGTTTTTTGGGCCTATCCGCTCTCTTGTTCTATCTCTTTTACTTTTCTTCCCCTCTTAAAGGTTAAAACCACCCCACTTGCCCCGTCTTAAAACATGCCATCCCGTAATTATGAAGTCGCCGCAGCCACCCTCCATTCCGCAAACCCCGCACACCGAGACACTGTCGGGAAGCAAATGCCATTGGTTTTTCGCACCTGATACTTGTTTTGGAAAGAGGGGTTTTTAGAGGCGCCCTTAAGCTCTTACGGCTTGGTGATCTCCACGCGGTAGAACTTCGCCGCGCCGCCCGCGCCCAGGTCGGTGATGGTGCGCTGCGGGCCGGCGTCGCTTGGTGCGGAGGGATTCGTGAGCGGC
>JAYWEP010000024.1:0-15031 GCA_043779205.1 Chthoniobacter sp.
GATCCTGCGCGAGACGAAAGTGCTGCCGTAAAAGAAATACGGGGCCGGCGGCCGAATGGCCGACCGACCCCGCTGTTCCCCCCAGAACAATCTTTCAAATACGTGGGATAAGACCGCCGACGGCGAAATCCGTTAGAAAATTTCCCCCCGTTTCTTCGTTACACATTCGTCACCAAAGCGCCGGCTTTATCACGCCGAGCCACGCCATGAGGCCGACCAGCGAGAGCGAGATGAGCATGGCCGCGGCGACCGGCAGCTTCAGCCGGCGGGCGAGCATCGGCAGGATCGCGATGACCACCCACAGCACCGTTTTCACGATCGCGAAATGCGGGTAGCCGAGGTGGAGTTTCGCGAGCAGGCCGAAGCCCGAGACCAGCATGACGAGCAGGCCAATGCCCTGGCAAATGGCGAAGGGTTTGCGGTTGCTGCCGCCGGCCATCATGCCGCCGACACCGAGGGCGATGGCGGCGATGCCGGTGAGGTGGATGATTTTGTAGATGGTGGCGTCCATGCGCGAATGATGGGGCGCGGCGCGAAACCTTCAACCGCGCAAATGGCGAGCGTGTGGCGATTCGCTCGCGTGCGCGCTGCAGGGGAAGCTGTCAGCTTCCCCTACAGCCGCGCGTGGAATAGCGTGCGGCGTGCATAAAGAAAAAGTCTTCACCGTCGCCGAGCCCAGCACGCTGCTCCCGTTTCTCCTCGCGCTCCCCGGCGGCATCTCGCGCAAGGACGCGAAAAATCTGCTGCGCTTCAAAGCCGTGGCCGTGCCCGGCGTGGCCGCGCCGGTGCATGACACCCCGCTCGCCGCCGGCACGCAGGTGCGCGTGAGCTTTGGCAAGCACACGCCCGCCGGCACCGTGCTCCCGAGCGGGCTGGAAATCGTGCATGAGGACGACGCCATCTTCATCGTGAACAAGCCCGCCGGGCTGCTCACCATGGCGACCGACAGCGAGAAAGCGCGCACCGCCTACGCCTTCCTCAGCGCCTACGTCCGCGAGCGCGCGCCGATGCGCGACGCGCGCGTCTTCATCGTCCACCGGCTCGACCGCGAGACCTCCGGGCTGCTCATTTTCGCGCGCACCGAAGCCGCGCAACGCTCGCTCCAGGAGGATTGGAAGGCGGTCACGAAAAAATATCTCGCGGTCGTGGAAGGCATCCCCTCGCCCGCGCAGGGCACGCTCCGCAGCGCGCTCGTGGAAAGCGACACGCTCCAGGTTCACAGCACGCACCCGGATCGGCCGGACGCGAAAGTGGCGATCACGCATTTCCGTACCCTGCGCACCGGCGTGCGTACGGCGCTGCTCGAATTGACGCTCGACACGGGCCGCAAAAACCAGCTTCGCGTGCAGCTCTCGGAGGCGGGACATCCCATCGTCGGCGATGACAAATACGGCGCGAAAACCGACCCCGCCCGCCGCCTCGCGCTCCACGCCGCGGAACTCCGCTTTCAGCATCCGCTCACCGGCGCACCGCTCCATTTTCAAATTCCGCTGCCGGAAAAACTCCGCGCGCTGATCGGGTAGCGCACGCGCCCTCGCGTGTGGTGTGCAGCGCCCTCGCCGCGCATCCGGCGGGCGGCGCGTGCGCGGGGATTCGGGAGACAAATCGGCGAGGCGCCGATTTCAACACGCGAGGGCGCGTGCGCTACCCGAGCGGCCCCGCTCACGCCTCCACCGATTCCATCTCCACTTCCCGGATCAGCTTTTCGGTTTCCGCGTCGGCCTTTCCGCCGCTGCGGTCGCGGGCGATGAGCATGTAGATCGCCGGCAGCACGAAGAGCGTGAAGACCGTCCCGACGATCATCCCCGAGACGAGCATGATGCCGATGCTGTTGCGCGCGCCCGCGCCGGGGCCGCTGGCGAGAACGAGCGGGAAATGGCCGGCGACGGTGGCGACAGAAGTCATCAGAATCGGGCGCAAGCGGGTGCCCGCAGCCTCGATCACGGCTTCGAGTTTTGCGGCACCGGACTCCTGCAAATGGTTGGCGAACTCGACGATAAGGATGCCGTTTTTTGACACGAGCCCGACGAGCGTGATGAGCCCGACCTGGCTGTAGATATTCAGCGTGGTGAAGCCAAGGAAGCTGAAGAGCAGCGACCCGGAAAGCGCCAGCGGCACGGAGCCGAGCAGGATGATGAGCGGGTCGCGGAAGCTCTCGAACTGCGCGGCGAGCACGAGGAAGATGAGCACCAGCGAAAGGATCAGCGTGGTGCTGAGTTTGTTGCCTTCCTTGCGGAGCTGGCGGGCCTCGCCGGCGTAGTCGATCGAGTAGCCTTTCGGCAGGATTTTCGCCGCCTCGGTTTCGAGGACCTTGAGCGCCTGATCGAGCGTGATGTGCGGCGGGATCGCGCCCTGGATTTTCGCGGCGTTGAGCTGCTGAAAACGGTTCAACTGCCGCGGCTCGGTCGATTCCTTGACGCTCGCGAAAGTCGAAAGCTGCACGAGTTTTCCGCCCGGCCCGGTGACGTAAAAATCCTTGAGCTGATCGGGGTTCAGACGCTCGGTGCGCCGGACCTGCGGGATGACTTTGTAGCTGCGGCCCTGGATGCTGAAACGGTTGACGAAATTGCCGCCGAGCATGGTGCCGAGGTCCGCGCCGACCTGGCCGAGATTCACACCGAGCGAGGCGACCTTGTCGCGGTCGAAAACGACCTCGGCCTGCGGCATGTCGTATTTCAAATCGGAGTCGGCAAACATGAAGACGCCGCTTTTCATCGCCGCCGCGACGAGTTGATTGGCGAAGCCGAGCAGTTCGATGGGCTCGGCCGTCGAGGCGATGACAAACTCGACCGGAAAATTTCCGCCGCCCGGCAGCGGCGCGGGCGTGGTGGCGATGACGCGGACGCCGGGAATCGCGCCGAGTTTTCCAAAGGCTTCGGGCAGCATTTGCTCGGGCGTGCGTTTGCGCTGGCTCCACGGTTTCAAACCCATGCCGGAAAACCCGCCGAACGGCTCGGTAAGCTGGAAGGTGTGCCGCGTCTCCGGGAACGACATGAAAACGTCGTTGACCTTTTCCGTGTAGAGCGAGGTCTGCTCGATGGTCGAATTCGGCGCGGCCTGGACGATGCCGAGGATCACGCCCTGGTCCTCCTTGGGCGCGAGTTCGCTCGGGGTCATTATGAAAAACGGGACGCCCAGAAGAATGATGATCGCGGCGAGTGTGAGCGTGACCGGACGCCAGCGGAGCGTGCGCGAAAGGGTGCGCGTGTAGCGGCAGCGGAGGGCGTCGAATCGGGCATTGACCCAGCCGGCGAAGCCGCGGTGCGAGTCGCCCTCGCGCAGCAGCTTCGAGGACATCATCGGCGAAAGCGTGAGCGCGACCACGCCCGAGACCACGACCGCGCCGGCGAGGGTGAAGGCGAATTCGCGGAAGAGCGTGCCGGTCAATCCGCCTTGGATGCCGATGGGCGCATAGACCGCGGCGAGGGTGATGGTCATGGCGATGATCGGGCCGACCAATTCGCGCGCGCCTTTCAGCGCGGCCTGCAGCGGCTTGAGCCCCGCGTGCAGATGACGCTCGACGTTTTCCACCACGACAATCGCATCGTCCACCACGAGGCCGACCGAGAGCACGATGGCGAGCAGCGTGAGCAGGTTCAGCGTGAAGCCAAATGCGAGCATGAGAAACGCCGCGCCAATCAGCGAGATGGGGATGGCCACGACCGGGATGAGCACGGAGCGCCACGAGCCGAGGAAAAGGAAGATCACCACAACGACGATCGCGAGCGTTTCGAGCAAGGTGTGCAGCACTTCCTGGAGCGCATCCTGGATGTATTTCGTCGCGTCGTACGGCACGCCCATTTTCATGCCCGCCGGCAACTGCCGCTCGATCTCCGGCAGCTCCGCGCGCACGGCTTTGATGACGTCCAGCGCGTTCGCCGTGGGCAGCACCCAGATGCCCATGAACGTGGCGCGCTGCCCGGTGAAACGCACGTCGGTGTTGTAGTCCTCGGCGCCGAGATCGACCTCGGCCACGTCCTTGAGCCGGATGATCGCGCCGTCCTGTTCGCGCAGGACCAGCTCGCGAAATTCGTCGGCGTTTCGCAGGTCGGTGTTGGCCACGAGGTTGATCGTGGTCATCGAGCCCTTGGTCATGCCGACGGCGGACAGATAGTTGTTCGCCGCCAGTGCCTGCCGCACCTGCGTAGGAGAAATGTTGAGCGCGGCCATGCGCTCCGGTTTCAGCCAGATGCGCATGGCAAAGGTGCGCGCGCCGAGGATGTCGGCCTTTTGCACACCGCTCACGGCGGTCAGCTTGGGCTGCACCACGCGCGTGAGGTAGTCGGTGATCTGATTGGGCGTCAGCTCGGGCGAGGAAAACGAGATGTACATCTGCGCGAACTGCGTGTCGCTCAGGGTCAGCTCGATGATCGGCGCCTCGGCCTCGGGCGGCAGGTCGTTGCGCACCTGCGCGACCTTGGCCTGGATCTGCGTGAGCGCGGCGGTGGTGTCGAAGTTCAGCTTGAGGTGAACGGTGATGATGCTCAGGCCCTGCGAGCTGCTGGAGTCGATGTAATCAATCCCATCCGCGCTCGCGATGACGCGCTCCAGCGGCGTGGTGACAAAGCCGCGCACGAGATCCGCGTTCGCGCCGATGTAGCGCGTCTTGACGTTCACCACGGCGATGTCGCTGCGCGGATACTGCCGCACATTGAGCGAGCGGATGGACTGCAAACCGGCGAGCAAAATGATGAGGCTCACCACGCTCGCCAGGACGGGCCGGCGGATGAAGAGATCGGTGAATTTCATAAGGTGCGTCTCCCCCGCGCGGCGCTCAGGTGTTGGCGGGTTTGGGGTTCGCCTCGTTGCCGGGCTGGACGCTGTTGTCCACCTGCACCGCCGCGCCGGGTCGCAGCTTGAAGACGCCGGAGGAGACGACTTCATCGCCATCCTTCAGCCCCGAAAGCACGGACACCTGATCGCCGCGCTTCGGCCCGAGCTGCACGGTCTGTTGCTTCACTGATTTCATCAGCTTCCCGTCCGGCTCCTTCGTTTCCCGCACCACATAGACCATGTCGCCGTAAGGCGCGTAAGCAATCGCGGACGACGGAATGGCGAGCACGCCTTCCTGATCCGGCAGCAAAACCTCCACATCCGCAAACATGCCGGGCCGCAGCTTGTGATCGGGATTTTTCACCGTGCCCTGGACCAGTACGTTGCGCGTGTTGGGATCGACCATCGAATCAATCGCCGTGATCTCGGCGTCGAATCTTTCGCCCGCGAGTCCGCTCACGCCGAGGCGCAGTTTCTTGCCGACGGCGAGCTTGTCGAAATGCTGCTGTGGGACGGAAAACTCGACGTAGATCGGATCGAGTGACTGGAGCGGCGCGATGGCCGCGCCGGGGTTCAGATACTGCCCGAGATTCACCTGGCGGATGCCCGCCAAACCATCGAACGGCGCGGTCAGCCGCTTGCGTGCGACCAGCGCCTGCATCTCCGCGACCGCCGCCTGCGCCTGCGTGAGCTGGCTCTGCGCGGTGTCCATCTCGGATTCCGCGATGGCCTTTTTCACGATGAGGTCGCGCTTCCGTTCGAGGTCGGATTTCGCGAGCGTCAGCCGCGCTTCCGCGGAGCGAAGCTGCGCGTCTTCCTGCTGCGTATCGAGCTTCACGAGCAGGTCGCCTTTCTTCACCGCGGTGCCGGATTCAAAGGCAATCTGCGACACGATCCCCGCGAGGTCCGTGCTGACCGTCACGCCATGCACGGCCTTGAGCGAGCCCACCGCGCTGAGCACGGGCTGCCAGGTCTGCGCCTGCACTTTCACCGTCGTAACGGCGGTCGGCGGCGGTGCGAATTTTGCGCCCATCGCCATGCCTTTGCGGATCGCGGAGTACTTGAGAAAAGCGATGCCTGCGACAAACAGGATCACCAGCGACAGCATGAGCAGCATTCGTTTCATCATAGAAAAAGTCGGTTAGCGCGCGGCGGTGGCGGGCTCGGGTTGGTCGGCGTGCAGCCCGCCTTGGATTTTCTGGAGCAGACGCACCAGTTGTTTTCGTTCCGCTTCGTTCAGCGGCTGCATGATTTCCGTCACGGCGTCGAAATAGCCCGGCAGCATCCGGCCCATCAGCTTCCGCCCCGCCGCCGTGAGTTGCACCAGCACCGCCCGCCGGTCCCGCGCATCGCTTTTCCGCGTGACGAGCCCGTCCTTTTCCAGCGTGTCCACGAGCCCCGTCATCGTCCCGCGCGTGACCCCCGCCTCCTCTGCCAGCTCCGCCGGCGTCGAGGGCTGATCGTGGCTGCGATTCAAAAGCATCAGCACCGTGAAGCGCCCCTGGCTGATCTCGTGCCCGGCGAGGAAAGCGCCCTCCGCCGCAAACACCGCATCGCCCGTCCGCAGCAGGTGCAGAAAGGCCGCGGAAGCGCCGGGGTTGAGCGTCGGGTAGCGTTCCGCGGCTTTGAGCAGGCACTCGTAGCGCGGCACGTCTTTGAGCATCAGAAGGGGCATAATTGGTAAGCTGGCAAACAGTATGCGCCATTGATAGTAAGGAGCCAAACCAAAGTCAACCCCGCGTTTTTTCCCGGCAAACAAAAGGCGCGGAAAAACACCGCGCAGAAAATCATTCCGGCAATCGTGCCAGCCCCCGTTTAATCCAAATCGAGCAACTCCCTGGCCCGCTCCCACTCCACCAGCGGCTTGCCCGCATTCTCGGCGATGGCCGAACGGAGTTCGCGGTGATCCTCCAGATCTTCGACACGGTTTTCCAGACGCTCGACGGTGCGGGTGAGCGTCTCCAGTTTTTCGAGCAGAGCGGTGTCAGTCATAGGCGTCTTTTCGGTCGCGGACAGCATAGACGCCAATGGCGTCACCTTCCAGCGTGAAGAGCACCCGGCAGCCGCCGATGCGCAGCCGGTAATGATTGGTGTGCGCCTTCAGTTTCTTCACCTCGCCCTGCAGGCCGTCGCAAAGGCCATCAAGGCGGAAGCCGATATTGCGGCGCACGTCCTTGGGCAGCGCGCGCAACTGCTCGATGGCTCGTTCGCTGATGAGGAGCCGGTATTTCACACGTCAGTCGTTCCGCTCAAAGCGCATCGCGAAACAAGGCTCGCAGATGGGGTGTTTGTGGAGGTCGGGGAGCCCCTGGCCGCAGCGGCGGCAGCGGCGGACGCTTTTTTTGCGGAGCGAGTTGGAGATGAACTGGTTGGTGTCCGAGGAGACGCCGATGGCCTCCTCGATGTCGGGGAAAAGGTCGGGCATGCGGTGGTGCATCCAGCGGTAGGCGGCGAGCAGGCGCACGCGGCCCTCGGCGCCTTGCAGCGCCGTTGCGTTCGTCGTGCTGCCGTCGGCGGCGTAGCGCTGGCCGCGCGGCATCGGCGATGGCACCTCCTCGGCCACCGCCGCGACCCACTGCCGCCACACGCGCATGTGCTCGCCGCTGCGCGTGTCCACCGGACAGGCGCAGAGCGCAAATTGCGTCGGCAGCGGCAGGCTGAAGTCGCGGATTTGCCCGGCGAGGTCGCGCATGGAGGAGACGTCGGCTTTGCAAAAAAGATCGGTGTCGCCGGGGAGCGCGGCGAAGCAGTCGAGGAGCGAAGGCAGGTCGTTGCGGCCGGTTTCCTGCGCGAGAAAATCGAGCATCTTCATGTGCGGCGCGATGGGCGCGATGACCGGGAGCGGCTCCGCCTCGGCGGCCATGGCCGCGCGGATGTGCGCGAGGTCGCGCTTGTTCAGCGCGGTGACGACGCCCGTCTCGTGCATGCCGTAGCGCCCCGCGCGTCCGGCGATCTGGCGGATGGAGGAATCGCTGAGGGTGATTTCCTTTTCGCCGTCCCATTTCGTGAGCGTGGTGAAGACGATCGTTTTCACCGGGAGATTGAGGCCCATGCCGATGGCGTCGGTCGCCGAGACGACGCGCGCCTCGCCCGCGGCGAAACGCCGCGCCTCCTCGCGGCGCACCTCGGGCGCGAGCGCGCCGTAAATCGCCGCGCAATCGGAAGTGCCGAGCGTCTGCTTCCACGCGAGCACATCGCGGCGCGAGAACGAGATGAAGGCCGTGCCGTCCTCCGGTTTTTGGTCGGAGGCGAGCGGATGGTCGGCGACGGCGAGCGGAGTGAGCCGCTCGGTGCGCTGCACGGAAAATGATTCGCCGAGACGCGCGGCGATTTCGCGCAGCACGTTTTCCGCATCCGGCGAGCCGACGAAAATCACGAGCTTCGCGTTAACGCCGACGATGGCCTGGGTCCACGCCCAGCCGCGGTCCTTGTCGGCGATCATCTGCACCTCGTCGATGATCGCCACGTCGTACTCCGCATCGGTGGCGAGCATCTCGATCGTCGAGGAAATGTGGCGCGCGTCCGGGTCGGGGAAACGCTCCTCGCCGGTAATGAGCGAGCACGGCACGCCCGCGGCGCGCATGCGGTCCCAGAACTCCGCGGCCATCAGCCGCAGCGGCGCGAGATACACGCCGGTTTTCGCGGCGGCGAGCATTTGGAAAGCGGCGTAGGTCTTCCCCGAATTGGTCGGCCCGGCGATGAGCAGAAGCTGCCGCTCGCGGGCGCGGGCACCGGGGAAAGTTTCGTGAAAGCGGTGCAGCGCGATGCCTTCCGCCATGCGGTGATTGGCCGCGCGGAGCGAAAGTTCGCGGATGATTTGCGACGCACGGTCGATGAACTGGCGCACCGACAAGCGCCCTTCGAGCCGGGCGCACTCCTCGCGCAGGTCGCTGTCCAGCAGCCGGTCGCGATGCTCGGCAATGGCCTGCTCGATCCGCGGAATCTGCGCCCGGATTTCATTGGCAATGACGACAGCCCGCCGGACCGCATCGGCGGAAAGCTGGCGGAGCCGCGCGGTCAAAACGTCCGCGCGTTTCGGGCGGTTGATCGGCAGAATCTCGAAGACGCTCAAAGCGCAGAGCTGCCCCCCGATCATCGCATCCTCCGCCACCTCGGCCACGATCATGGTCACGTCCCTTTCACAAAACAGCCCCAGCCCGTGCGCCTCCGGCAGTTCCCGGATGTCGTCCCACCGATCCCGCAGCCACGACTTGAAAACCGGGCGTCCGCCGCCGGACCTGATAGGCGCGAGCCCTTCGTCGGCCCGGCGCTGCGTGAGCCAGCCGTCAAATTCGGCGCGCAAAAAACTGGTGGAGTGTTGTTCTAACTGAGGCATGAAAAATGGGGTGGATGAATGCTGGATTGGTGGCTCGCTGGTGTGGGATGGGCGGGCGGTTGGCGGTGTATCCGGGTGGCCCGGCGAAGTGCGCCACAGGCGGAAATCAAAAACCGGTCTCGGCTGCGAAACCTCTGCCCAAGCCACTTTCAGGGCGGTTTTGGAATCGTGCCCAATACAGGCTCTTAACCAGTGAGTCAATTATTGTTACTCAGGAGTTCGGAACATTTCGACCATCCACGCAATCGAACAACGGGCGTTGAACCTTTCGACCTTCGCGTGCGCACGGGCGGAAATCGCCGCTTGCTAAGTTTGCCGACCCCGGCGGGTATTCCCACCATGCTCCGCATCTCAGGACAACCCGGTCGCGATCTTTGCGACGCTCACCTCGGCGTTTCGCGCCGCGACATCATCCGCGTCGGCGGCTCGGCGATCATGGGGCTCACGCTCGGGTCGCTTTTCAAACTGCGCGCGGAGGCGGCTGCGGAGCCGGCGGCGATCAAGGGCGGGCCGGGTTGGGGGAAGGCGAAGAGTGTCATCATGGTCTATCTCCAGGGCGGGCCGTCGCACCTCGATTTGTGGGATCCGAAGGAGAACGTGCCGGATAAGATCCGCAGCTCGTTCAAGAACATCCCGACGAAGATTCCCGGGATCAATTTCACCGAAGTCCTGCCGAAGCTCGCGCAGATCAATGACAAGCTCACGATGGTCCGCTCGATGAGCTACACGCCGAACGGGCTCTTCAATCACACGGCGGCGATTTACCAGATCATGACCGGCTACACCACGGACAAGGTCTCGCCGTCCGGCCAGCTCGAACCGCCGAACGCGAAGGATTATCCGAACTTCGGCTCGAACATCATCCGGCTGAAACCGCCGACGGAGCCGATGCTGCCTTTCGTCATGCTGCCGCGGCCTTTGCAGGAAAGTAACGTCGTCGGCAAGGGCGGCACCGCGGGCTTTCTCGGCAAGGGCTACGATCCCTACACGCTCTTTCCCGATGGCGATGACATGGACATGACGAAGATGAACCGCATCCGCGTGGATGACCTGAACCTGCGGCCCGATGTCTTCGCCATGCGGCTCAAACGGCGCGCGTCGCTGCGGCAGTCCATCGAGCAGACCATGCCGGACATCGACAAGGCGGTGGAGAATTACCACCTCGACGAATACTACGGCAAAGCCCTCGACCTGATAACAAGTGGCAAGGCGCGCGACGCCTTCGCCATCGACCGCGAGACGGAAAAAATGCGCGCGGCTTATGGCCTGAACACCTTTGGCCAAAGCCTGCTGCTCGCGCGGCGTCTGGTGGAAGCCGGGACGCGCGTGGTGGAAGTCATCTGGCCGAAGGTCGCGAACTCCGACAACCATTCGTGGGACACGCACGCCGACCTGACCAACCGCATCAAGAACCAGGCCGGCCCGATGCTCGACGCGGGCTTCAGCACGTTCATCGAAGACCTCGACCAGCGCGGACTGCTCGACGAAACGCTCGTCGTCGCACTCGGCGAATTCGGACGCACGCCCGAGCGCGGCGTGAGCACGAGCGGCAATGTCAACAGTTCCGACGGGCGCGATCACTGGCCGTACTGCTACACCGCGTGCGTGGCCGGCGCGGGGATCAAACGCGGCTACGTCCACGGCGAAAGCGACGCCACCGGCTCCAGCCCGAAGAGCGATCCCGTGCATCCCACGGAACTGCTCGCGCTCATCTACCACGCCTGCGGCATTGATCCGGATACGATCGTCTATAACCACCTCAACCAGCCGCGCGAGCTGGTGAAAGCGAAGCCGGTCACGGCGCTCTTCGCGTAGAGCGCGGCGAAAAGCGCGCTGGCCGCCAAGCCCGCACTCCGCGCGAGCTGCGGGAAGAAATGCCACTTGCCCGTCCCAGCGAAGTGAGATTTTCTTTGTCTCACGATGAAAACCGCCAGCGTCGCCGATCTCCGCAACCGCTTCCCCAGCGTCTTCCGCTGGATCGAGGACGGGGAAACCGTGGAACTGACCAAGCGCGGACGGGTCGTCGCGCGCATCGTGCCCGCGCCGCCCGCCAAGCCGCGCAAGTTCAAGATGCCGGACTTTGCCGCCATCCAGAGGGAAATTCTCGGCGAGAATCCGCCCGTGTATCCGAGCATCGTGCAAGAGGAGCGGGACAGCTACACCACATGAACTACGCGGACACCGGTTTCATCGTCTCGCTTTACCTCCCGGAGACGACGACCGGGGCGGCGCGTGGGGCAATGGCGGCCGGGAAGGAGCCGCTGGCGATCACGCCGCTTGTGCGGCTGGAAATCCGCAACGCTTTTAACCGGGCCGTGAACCGGGGCCGCATCACGCTCGCCCAGCGCGACACCTACTTTGAGGTTGTCGAGAGCGGAGTGGCGAACGGGCTTTTCGTCGAGACGCCGATTCCGGCGGCGGAATTGCCCGCCAAGGCGCGCGAACTGAGCGACCGCTACACACCGACCCTGGCCACGCGGAGTCTCGACTTGCCGCACGTCGCGGCGGCGGCCTTGCTCGGCGCGAAGGTCTTTTACAGCTTCGATGAGCGGCAACGGAAGGCCGCGAAGGGCGAGGGCCTGAAGGTCAGGCGATGAGCCACGCCCGCTGCAAAACGGGACACGCGGGTGCCAAGAATCGCCGGGGCTTTCACGGCACGCGCGCGGAAGCGAAAGCTGCGGGTCGGGTCAAGCGTCGCGCGGCGGACAAGGGCGCGGTGCGAACCTCGGAAGGCAACATGCGGCCATGAAAACGAATCTCACCAAACGCCGTTACAAGGCGCAAAAGCGTCGGTCGCAAGCCCCCTGATAATGAGAGGCGCGGATGGGGGGGGATTCGAACCCCCGTTACCTTGCGGTAAACACGCTTTCCAGGCGTGCGCAATCGACCACTCTGCCACCCATCCTGAGCCCTCGACTTGCCGGTGCGTGGAAAAAACAACGCCCCGGATTTCGCGGAGCGGAATAGTGCCGCGAAAATGCCCGGCAGCAAGCGCGATGTTGGATGGTGGGTGGAAAGTCTGGAATCGGTGGGGCCGCTGCGCCGCGCTGTCCCACCTGCCGCGTCCAAGGTGTGACACGCCCTGTGCCATGTCCCACTTCATGCGTTTCATAAAACCTCGGCACTGGCCTGAAATACAACCACTTAGAACTTCACCAACGCCCGGCCCAGCCCGTGCTTTTCCGCCCGGCCCAACCCGTTTTCCAAGACTCAACCCACTATTCACATGGCTAAAATCCTCGGCATCGACCTCGGCACCACTAATTCCTGCATGTCCGTCATGGAAGGCGGCGAGCCCGTCGTCCTCGAAAATTCGGAAGGCGCGCGCACCACGCCGAGCGTCGTTGCTTTCACGAAAAGCGGCGAGCGTGTGGTCGGGCAGGCGGCCAAGCGGCAGGCGGTGACGAACCCCACGAACACGATTTTTTCGGTGAAGCGTTTCATGGGGCGCAAGTTCGACGAAGTGCAGAACGAACTGCACCGCGTGCCTTACAAAGTGGTGAAGGCGGCGAATGGCGACGCGCACATTTCGGTGACGGTGAACGGCGAGACCAAGACCTATTCGCCGCCGGAAATCAGCGCGATGATCCTCGCGAAACTCAAGTCCGACGCGGAGGCCAAGCTCGGCGAGACGATCACGCAGGCGGTCATTACGGTGCCCGCGTATTTCAATGACTCGCAGCGCACCGCGACCAAGGACGCGGGCAAAATCGCGGGCCTCGAAGTGCTGCGCATCGTCAATGAGCCAACCGCGGCGTCGCTCGCTTACGGCCTCGATAAGAAGGCGGACGAAAAGATCGCCGTCTATGATCTCGGCGGCGGCACCTTCGACATCTCGGTGCTCGAAATCGGTGACGGCGTCTTCGAGGTGAAAGCCACGAACGGCGACACCCATCTCGGCGGCGACGACTGGGACAACGCGGTCATGGATTGGATGTTCGCGGAGTTCAAAGCCGAGTCCGGCATCGACCTGACGAAGCAGCCCGACGCCGTCCAACGCATCAAGGAAGAGGCCGAGAAAGCGAAGATCGCGCTGTCTTCCTCGCAGGAATACGAGATCAATCTCCCCTTCGTCACCGCCGACCAGACCGGCCCGAAGCACATCCAGAAAAAGCTCACCCGCTCGAAGCTCGAGCAGCTCACCGACAAGCTTTTCGAGCGCACCATCGGCCCGGTGAAGGCGTGTCTCAAGGACGCCGGCCTCAGCGAGAAGGACGTGAACGAACTCGTCCTCGTCGGCGGCATGACCCGCATGCCCCGCGTCATCGAGACCGCGCGCAAGCTCGTCGGCAAAGAGCCGCACAAAGGCGTCAACCCGGATGAAGTCGTCGCCATCGGCGCGGCCATCCAGGGCGGCGTGCTCAAAGGCGACGTGAAAGACGTGCTCCTGCTTGATGTGACCCCGCTGACCCTCGCCATCGAGACCGCCGGCGGCGTCGCCACGGCGATGATCCCGCGCAACACCACCATCCCGACGCGCAAATCGCAGATTTTTTCCACCTACAGCGACAGCCAGCCCGGCGTGGAAATCAAAGTCCTGCAAGGCGAGCGCCCGCTCAGCCGCGACAACAAAAACCTCGGCACCTTCCACCTCGACGGCATCCCGCCGGCCCCGCGCGGCGTCCCGCAGATCGAAGTCACCTTCGACATCGACGCCAACGGCATCGTCAACGTGTCCGCCAAGGACAAGGCGACCAACAAAGAACAGCAGATTCGCATTCAGGCGTCGGGCGGTTTGTCCGAGGCCGACATCGAAAAGATGGTCAAGGACGCGGAGTCGCACGCCGAAGAGGACAAGGTCCGCAAGGCCGCCGTCGAAGCCAAGAACCACGGCGAAGCGCTGGTGCATTCCACCGAGAAGGCATTGGCCGAGCATGGTTCGAAGGTCGGCGACGACGAACGCAACGCCATTGAGAACGCGCTTGCCGATCTCAAGGAAGCGCTGAAGGGCGACGACGCTCCGTCGATCGCCGCCAAGACCAATACGCTGGCGCAGGCTTCGATGAAGCTCGGCGAAGCGATGTACAAGAATGCCGAAGGCGGCGCGCAAGGTGGCGGCGATCACGAGAGCGCCACCGGTGCCGACGGCAAGAAGGAAGACGTGGTCGACGCGGAGTTCACCGAAGTCGACGACGACAAGGGCGGCAAGAAGTCCGCTTAACCGTCAGAGCGCGTCGATGATTCACGCCTCCACAATCACAGCGCCCCCGGGGACCTCCCGGGGGCATATTTTTTGCTCCGTCCTTGTGGGACGCGTGTCCCGCCGTGACGGCAAGGTGTCGTAATGTCCAAGCGCTGCTATTACGAATCGCTTGAGGTCGAACGCTCCGTCGATGACGGCGGGTTAAAGCAAGCGTTCCGCAAGCTCGCCATGAAATGGCACCCGGATAAAAACCCGGGCGACAGCTCCTGCGAAGGCAAATTCAAGGAAATCAACGAGGCCTACGAGATCCTCAAGGATCCCGACAAGCGCGCGGCTTACGACCGCTTCGGCCACGCCGCCTTCGAGCAAGGCAACGGCGGTGGCGGCGGCCACGGCTTCGGCTCCGACTTTGCCCACACTTTCTCCGACATTTTCGAAGATCTGTTTGGCATGGGCGGCGGCGGCCGGCGCGGCGGCGGTCAGGGCCGCGAGCGCGGTTCGGATCTGCGCTACAACATGGAAATCACGCTCGAGGAAGCCTTCGAGGGCAAGACCGCGCAAATTCGCATTCCGACCTCGGTCGCCTGCGAAACATGTTCCGGTACCGGCGCCAAAGCCGGCAGCAAGCCCAAGCCCTGCGCGACCTGCGGCGGCGCCGGCAAGATCAGGCATGCCCAGGGCTTCTTCACGCTCGAGCGCACCTGCCCGACCTGTCAGGGCCGCGGCCAGGTCATCGAGGACCCCTGTGCGTCGTGTTCCGGCGCTGGCCGCGTCACGCG
>JAYWEP010000025.1:0-3952 GCA_043779205.1 Chthoniobacter sp.
GTCCTCTACCGCCCCGGCGAAACCGAGCCTTTGGTGCTCGACGCCATCACCCCGGCCGCGCTAATACAGGAACTCGATCGCATTAGAAACTGACGCAGACCTTTTTCTCCCGGAATAAAATCTCCGCATCCGCCGTCCCAGCCGCACCGCATTCCCCAAGACCCTTTTTGTCGGCTCTCCTCCGAAAGTCTCGGAACCGGGAGCGGGCAGGAAAACAAAAAACAAACCAAAAAAAAACAGAACCATGAAACGTCAATCCACCACCAAAGCGCTGCTCGCCGGCGCTGCCATCGCCGGGATTCTTTCCGGCGGCCTCGTCGCCAAGCTCAATGCCGCGACCTCGACCCAGCCCGGCAAAACCGTCACCGCCGCCGGCGTCCTCGCCGACGAGAAGAAGGACGGCGACCATAGCTGCAAGGGCAAGAACGACTGCAAAGGCAAAGGCGGCTGCAAGTCCGGCGACAATGGCTGCGGGGGCAAAAACTCCTGCAAAGGCAAAGGCGGCTGCGCCGTGAAAGACGGCAAGCCCGTCCCACCGAAGTAGGCCACCGCGAAACTCCGGGGCTCCGGTCATTCGTGACCGGAGCCCCCTTTCGTGTCCGCATCCGCCTCGTCATTCGTCATTCGGTTTTCGTCTTTTCCCCGCCCATGCCTGCCAACCGCTTCAACGCCTTCACCGCCTACGGCGTCGGCCTGGGCCTGCGCATTCCGCACTACGCGCACATTTTGGAGAAAAAGCCGGTCGTCGATTGGTTCGAGATCATCTCCGAAAACTACATGATCGACGCGGGCCGTCCGCTGCATGTGCTCGACCAAATCCTCGAGCAGTACCGCGTCGTGCAGCACGGCGTCTCGATGTACTTCGGCAATGCCTCGCGCCCGAACCGCGATCATCTCCGCAAGCTCAAGCGCCTGACCAAACGCACACAGACCCCGTGGCTCAGCGATCACCTGTGCTGGGGCAGCGTGGATGGCCGCTACTCGCACGACCTTCTGCCCATGCCGTACACATGGGAAGCCGTCGAAACCACCGCGCGCAACATCCGCGAGGTGCAGGATTTTTTGGAAATCCCCGTGGCCGTGGAAAACGTGAGCAGCTACGCCGAGTTCCACGTTTCCGAAATGACCGAGTGGGAATTTCTGAGCGAAGTCGTCGAGCGCGCGGACTGCGGGATTCTGCTCGATGTGAACAACATCTACGTCTCCTCGAAAAACCACGGCTTCGATCCCTACGAATATCTCGACGCCGTGCCGCCCGACCGCGTCGCGCAGATGCACATCGCCGGGCACACCAAATTCGAGCGCTACCTCCTCGACACGCACGACCACCCCGTCCTCGATCCCGTCTGGAAAATGTACGCGCACGCCACCAAGCGCGCGGGCCGCACCGCCACGCTGCTCGAATGGGACGACCGCATCCCCAGCTTCGACGAAGTGCATCGCGAAGCGCTCAAGGCGAACAGGTTTCTCCCCGATGCCAAAACCCTCGCCGCGTAAAAGCACAGCGGCGCGCAGTCCCGTGCGTGGCGCGGACGCCCCGTCCGCGAATGTCCACCGGACGCCCTCGTCCGGCGAACGTCCCGCAGGCTTCGCCGGACGAGGCGTCCGGCGGAGCGGTGCGGACGGGGCGTCCGCGCCTCGCTCCGCGAGTGGCGCGCGACCCGTCGCTCTCGCGGAGGTGCAGCGGCTCATGGCGGAGGCGGTGATGCGTCCGCTGCGGCGCGATGACGGCATGCAGACGGCGTGGAAGGACGGCTCGCCCGCGGCGGAGGTCGCGGCGCGGATCATTAAACCGAACGACCGGCTCTCGTCCTTCGAGCGGCTGCAAATCTACAACCAGCAATACTGGTGGCGGCTGCTCGGCACGTTCGGCGAAGACTTCCCCGCCCTGCGCGCGGTCGTGGGCGCGCGGAAATTCGACAAGCTCGCCGTCGCTTACTTGGACGCCTACGGCTCGCAACGGTGGACGATGCGCGACCTCGGAAAACACCTGGAAGCGTTTCTCCGCGCGCATCCCGAACTGACCGCGCCGCACGGGCGGCTCGCCCTCGACATGGTGCGCGTCGAGTGGGCGCGCGTGATCGCTTTCGACGAACCCGGCAAGCCCGTGCTCGATCCGAAAAAAATCGCCGCCACCGCCGCCGACCGGCTGCGGATCGGCCTCCAGCCTTACCTCACGCTCCTCACGCTCGCGCATCCCGTGGATGACCTGCTCCGCAAATTCAAGGAGAGCCAGATTGAAACCGGCAGCTTCAGCAACGCCGTCGCCGCCACCGTCACACGCCGCCGCACGCGCATCGCCGCGCGCCCCAGCCGGCGGCCGATCCACCTCGCCGTGCATCGCCTCGATCTCGCCGTCTATTACAAGCGCCTCGAACCCGAAGCCTGCCGCCTCCTCACCGCGCTCCGCGATGGCGCGACGCTCGCCGACGCCTGCGAGACCGCCTTTGCCGGATCGAAAGACCTGCCCGCCGCGAACGCCGAGAAGATCCAGCGCTGGTTCGCGCAGTGGATGGAATTCGGCTGGCTCTGCCGCGCGCGTTGACGGTGCAAGAGGGAAAGGTAGAGCATCAGGCAAGCGCCACCGCCGGATCCCAATTCCGTTAATTTGGCAAAATTCCGTTAATTCCGTTTTGTCTTTTTTAGACGGAATTAACGGGATTTGACCAAATTAACGGAATGGATTTCGGAGCAGCCGCTTCCTTCCTCACATGGCCACAAAACCAAAATCCAAAGCGCCGCAGGTGGTGTCCGCGAAGGTGCGCTGGCGGCATCTGGCGGTCATCGCCATCGCCATCGGCGCGGCGGCGTGGGCGGTGAAAGCGGCGCGGCCTGCAAAGCTGCCCGCGCCCGCCGATGCTTTGCCGGCGGGCTTTCGCGAGACGGTCGTGAATTCCGCCAAGCCGCCGGAACCGGCCCCGGACGGCATGGTCTGGATTCCGGGCGGCGAGTTTTCCATGGGCTCGGATGACCCGACTTCCTCGCTCTGCGGCGGGAAGGACGCGATGCCCGATGCGCGACCGATTCATCGCGTCTATGTCGATGGCTTTTGGATGGATCGCACCGAGGTCACGAACGCGCAGTTTGCGGAGTTTGTGAAAGCGACCGGCTACGTGACCATCGCCGAGCAGACCCCGCGCGCGGAGGATTTTCCCGGCGCACCGCCGGAGAATCTCGTCGCCGGCGCGGTGGTCTTCACGCCGCCGGAAACGCCGGTGCCGCTGAACGATCATTTCCAATGGTGGAGCTACGTCCGCGGCGCGAATTGGCGGCACCCCACCGGGCCGGACAGCGACCTGACGGGGCGCGAGAAATTCCCCGTCGTCCACATCGCGTATCCCGATGCCGTGGCCTACGCGAAGTGGGCGGGCAAACGCCTGCCGACCGAGGCGGAATGGGAGTTCGCGGCCCGCGGCGGCAGGGCCGGGCAGCTCTACGCGTGGGGCAATGAGCTGAATCCCGGCGGCCAATGGATGGCAAATATCTTCGAGGGAAAATTCCCGTACAAAGACACGGGCGAAGACGGCTTCAAAGGCCTCGCGCCGGTCGCGCAGTATCCGGCAAACCCCTACGGTCTTTACGATGTCGCGGGCAACGTGTGGGAGTGGACGTCCGACTGGTACCGGCCCGATTATTTCACCCAACTCGCCGCCGCCGGCCTGGCGCGCAATCCGCGGGGACCCGCCGAAAGTTTCGACCCGTCCGAGCCCGGCACGAAAAAGCGCGTGCATCGCGGCGGCTCGTATCTTTGCACCGAGCAGTACTGCACGCGCTACATGGTCGGGACGCGCGGCAAGGGCGAGGAGGACACGGGCACGAATCACCTCGGCTTCCGCTGCGTGCAGGCGGCGCGGTGAAGAAACCGTTGCGCCGCGCGCGACGCGCCTCGTAGAGTCCGCGCCATGCTTCACGCCACCGAGGCTCCGCCCACCCCGGCGGGGACTTCCGAGTT
>JAYWEP010000026.1:0-19775 GCA_043779205.1 Chthoniobacter sp.
GTGGCCTGCTCCCCAAAAGTTGATCCAGGCGCTATGAGAGTTTGAGGCACGCGAAGCGCGCCAGCAAACTCCATGAAACGCAAACGACACCCCCCCGAAGAAATCATCAAGAAGCTGCGCGAGGCGGCCACGCTATTGGCCGGAGGCCAGAGCGTGGAGGCCGTGTGCAAGAGGCTGGAAGTCAGTCCGCCGACCGACCACCGATGGCGGCAGGAATATGGCGGAGCCAAGGAGGAGACGGTCAAGCGACTCAAGGCGCTGGAGAAGGAAAATGGGCAGCTCAAGAAGCTGGTGGCCGACCTGTCGCTGGACAAGGTGATGCTGAAGGAACTCGTGGAGGGAAAATGGCCGGCCCGGCGCGCAAACGCGAGGCGGTCGCACCCCTTGAGGGAGTCCGCGAAGTGTCGCAGCGCCGGGCCTGTGAAGTGACCGTGCAGCCGCGCAGCACGCAGCGCTACCGCGGGCGCAAGCGGAGCAAGGACGCAGCGCTGGCGGCGGCACTGCGGCGCCTTTCGGCGGAGCCTCCGCGTGCGGGCTACCGCATGGCGGCGGCACTGCTGAGGCGGGCCGGGATGGAGATCAACGACAAGCGGGTGCAGCGGGTCTGGCGTCATGAGGGCTTGAAAGTGCCGCGGCGGCAGCGCCAGCGCCAGCGGCTCGGCAACAGCGCAGGCGGGACGCAGCGGCTGAGGGCCGAGCGGATCAACCATGTTTGGAGCTAGGACTTTGTCTTTGACCAGACCGAGGATGGGCGGCGGCTCAAATGGCTGCCGATCTGCGATGAGTTCAGCCGGGAGCTGGTGGCCCTGGAGGTCGAGCGGCGGATGGAGGCCAGGGATGTGATCCGGATCCTCGATGCGGCGGTAACTGCGCGCGGAGGTGCGCCGGAGTTCATCCGCAGCGACAACGGCCCCGAGTTCGTGGCGCTGGCGGTGCAGGACTGGATCGCGCGGCGCGGGTTCAAGACGCTCTACATCAAGCCCGGCAGCCCATGGCAGAACGCCTGCAGCGAGAGTTTTAACAGCCGGTTCCGGGACGAGTTCCTGAACCGGGAAGCCTTCGCCTCAGTGCTGGAAGCGAAAGTGCTCGGCAAGCAACACCGGCAACAGCACAACCAAGAGCGCCCGCACTCGTCACTGGACTACCAGACGCCGGCGGAGTTTGCGCAGCGCAGCCTTGCGGCTGTCTCCGCTCCGCTCCGGCAGCCGCAAGGCTGCGCCCTTCCCACCCGCCACATCACCGCCAACCCAAACCCCGAACACCAACAAAAACTCTCATAGCGAGTGGATCAAGGTTCGGGGGCAGGCCACCGGTGGCGCGGTCGCACTCGACGTTGTCGTGAATCTTTTTCCCGTTGAGGATGACGGTGATCTTGTCGCCGACCATCGTCGCCTCGACCGTCTGCCATTCGCCGCCGGGCTTGCTGGCGAATTCGCTCGGCGCGGTATGCTGGTAGATCGCCCCGTTGCCGCCCTTCGTGGCCTTGCCGCTGGCGAAGTCGCCGAGGATCTGAATCTCATGCCGCCCGCGCAGGCAGAAGCCGGAGTTTGAGCCGTCCGGCACCATGTATTCGTACTTCACGGTGAAGTTCCAAAACTTTGCATCGCTCACGAGATCGACGCCGTGTTTCCCGGCCTCGACGGTATTCTTGAGCACGCCGTCCACGACCGTCCAACTGCTCTCCGCATCCGGCCGGCGCAGATGCCAGCCGGTGATGTCCTTGCCATTGAAGAGCGGTTTGAAACCCGCGTCATCGGCGAGCGCGGTGACGGCAAGAAGGAGGGCCGCGAGAGTGGTGAGGAGTTTCATAGGGTGTTGAGAGACGGAATTACGGAATTTGGCCAAATGACGGAATGGTGTGAACAAGCAGCCGGTGAAACAGAATTCCGTCATTTGGCCAAATTCCGTAATTCCGTTTTCTCCGATTACTTCACCTCGGGATTCGGCTCCGCGCTGCCGGGCGCGAGGCCCAGCGCCCACTTGATTCCGCCGAGGATGTGCGCCTGATACTGCTTGCTGATCTCGGGCGAGTTTTTCCGATCCTTCACCGCGTCCGTGTCATCCCACAGGTCTTCGCGATGACCGAGCGAGGTGTAAAAGACGCGGCCCTTGCCCTCCATGCGGCACCACGAGACCGGGTTGTAGCCGGCGTTTTTCGCATCCTGCGGATGGTGGCGCAGAAACCACAGCGCGCGCACTTTCGCGCGGTCATGGCTGCCGTCCTTGAATTCATACATCTCCTCCTGCGCGATGTTCCAGGTCTCGCCGATCCCCGCGTTTGCCGGGTGCGTCTTGTCACCCGCGACGAGATCCGCCGGAACCTGTCCGCCGTGGGTCTTAAACTCCGCCTGCACCATCCCGAGGTAGCCGGGAAATCCGTGGAAGGTATCGCCCGCGCTGTGCATGCCGCAGAAGGCATGGCCGTCGGCGACCCACTTGATGAAACCCTCGCGATCCGGCAGCGGGAGGTCGCCGGTGGTGTTCGCGAAAATCACCGCGTCGATTTTCTTCGCCGTGAGATTCGCGGGACTGAGCTTCTCCATCTCCGTCTTCATCTGCGTGCTCAGCGCCGTCTGCGCGTCCTTCACTTTCTGATCCATCTCCGGCGTCCATTTCGTCATCTCGGTGTCGAATTTTTTCATTTCCTCATCGTGCTTCGCCTTCGCCTTGTCATCGGCGTCGGGCTTGAGGTCGCCGGGCTTGTTCGGCTTGTGCGGCACCTGCACCTCGGGCTGCCGCACCCACTCGACGACGGTGTAGGCTTTCGATTCCTCGCCGAGCCGCTGAATGGTTTTTTCCGCAAAGGGAATCGAGTTCGAATGGCGGAAGCCGGTGGTGACGGTGCAGACGATCACGCGCTTCGCCTCCGCCGCGAAGGCGGAAAACGACGTGGTCGCGAGCGCGACGATGAGCAGGGAGCGGAGGGATTTTTTCATGCGGAGATGTGGGGTGAGGGGTGAAAGGCGGACGCCCGCCGGGGCAGTTCGCATACCGACAATCCCGCGCGGTGACAATGTTTAGCGGGGATATTTCACGGCGGCCTCTCCTGGACATCTGCCGAAAGCAACTTCCGCGTCTTCCTCTTCCTCTTCCTCAATTCGGAAGGAGGAAGATTAAGAGAAAGAGGAAGAGGAAGAGCCGCGGAGCTTTCGGCAGACACCCTACCCGCGAAAGCCATACCGCTCGCCGAGCGCGAGGCACTCCGCGAGCGGCTTCATCCCGCCGGTGCAGGTCTCATCGCTCAGATTCGCCGCCGCCATGCAGACGCCGTAGCGGAGCCACTCCGCGACCGGCAGCCCCTCGTGCCAGCCGAGCAGCGCCCCGGCGGTGAAGGCGTCGCCCGCGCCCGCCGCGCCGACGATGTAATCCGCCGGCAGCCGCACGCTGCCGTGCTCGTGCCACGCGCCGTCGCGCCCGAGCGCGCAGCCGCCCTCGGGGAAATGCACGACCACGCGCTCGCGCACGCCGGCATCGAGCAGCGCCTGCATCGCCACGCGCAGTTCCGCGCGGTCGAGCGCCTCGCCCGTGCGGATGCGCCGCCCGGTCGAGCGGCCGGCCTCGAATTCATTCATCACGCACACATCCACATGCTTCAGCGCGGGCAGCACGATTTTGGGAAAGCGGTCGCTGTCTTCGCTGACCACGTCGATGGAAGTCTTCAGCCCCGCGGCCTGCGCGCGGGCCAGCACCTCGGCGGCCACGGTGCCATGCGTGGCGCTCGCGCCATCGAGCCGGTCGAGCAGCAGCAGGTAGCCGAGATGGAAAATGCGCGCGTTCGTTTTCGTGAAGTCGAAGTGCGCCGAGTCGAGCAAAGCGTTCGCCCCGCGCGCGTGGAAAAAAGTGCGGCGGCCCGTCGCCTGCACCGTCATCACGTCGGTGAAGGAAGTCGGCGCGGCCTTGGTCTGCTGCATCGCGCTCGCGTCGATGCCAAAGCGGTGGCAGTCCGCCATGATGAAGTTTCCGTCCGCATCCTCACCGACCAGCCCCACGCCGGCCAGCGGCATGGGCGCGTCGATTTTCGCGAGATCGACGAGGATGTTGTACGGCGAGCCCCCCGTGCCATCCGACCCGCCGAGGATATTCGCCAGCGCATCCTGCCCCGGCCAGGTATCGATGATCTTTACGTGATCAATAATCCAGTTTCCGCCGGCGAGAATTCCTGTTCGTGGGGTCATAAATTTTGGAGCGGCACAGACTCCACAAACCCCGCCGCGCGACAAGCCGATTTCGCTCCGGCACCTCGCGGGCGAGGCTTAACTCCGATCCGCCTTCCTCCTCCCCCGCCTCAAAGCACAGCTTCCCCGGCTATGCAGCGTTCCGAAGCCCGCAGCTTCGGAACGAGGGGAAAATCCCTCGCCCCTGCGCGCCCGCGCTGCTAGAGCCTGCGCGGCACCCCACATGAACCAGCTCTATTTCGGCGACAACCTCGGCGTCCTCCGGGATCAGAAGAACTTCCCGGACGAAAGCATCGACCTCATCTACCTCGACCCGCCGTTCAACTCCAAGCGCGACTACAACCTCCTCTTCAAATCGCCCAAGGGCCACAAGAGCGAGGCGCAGATCGAGGCGTTCAAAGACTCGTGGTCTTGGGGCGAACCGGCGGAGCATGAACTCAACGAACTGATGAAGCAGGCCAACACCGACGTTGCGCAAATGATGGATGCGCTAGTCAGGTTTCTGGGCCGCAACGATATGACGGCTTACCTCGTGATGATGGCGAACCGGCTGCTGGAGATGCACCGCGTCCTCAAACCCACCGGCTCGCTCTACCTCCACTGCGACCCTACGGCCTCACACTACTTGAAAATCGTGCTCGATGCGGTTTTTGGGAAGGAGCGCTACGAGAACGAGATCATATGGAAAAGGACGACGACGCATAGCGACAGCAAGACGTGGAGCCGCGTCGCTGACTCCATATTCTTCTACACAAAAGGCGACGGCTTCACTTGGAATACACCGCGCGATGAGCACTCCGCCGAATATCGAGACTCCAAGTACCGCCACGATGACGGTGACGGGCGCGGCCTCTACCGGCTGGATAACATGACGAGCCCGAACCCTCGCCCGAATATGATGTACGAGTGGAAGGGCTTCCCGTTCCCCGAAAAGGGCTGGCGCTATTCGCGCGCGACGATGGCGAAACTCGATGAGGAAGGACGCATCTGGTATCCATGCACAAAGGCTGGTGAACTCGATACGACCAAGCGCCCGCAGTTCAAACGCTATCTCGACGATACGGAGGGCGGCGTTATGGGCACCGTGTGGAGCGACATCCCGCCTATCAACTCGCAGGCAGCGGAACGCCTCGGCTACCCCACGCAAAAACCTCTCGCCCTCCTTGACCGGATCATTCAGGCCAGCAGCAAGCCCGGCGATCTTATCCTCGATCCCTTCTGCGGATGCGGCACCGCCGTCCATGCCGCGCAGAAGCTCAAGCGCAAGTGGATTGGCATCGATATCACCCACCTCGCCATCTCTCTCATCGAGAAGCGGCTCAAGGATGCCTTCGGCGCAAAATGTAAGTTTGCAGTTCACGGCACGCCCAAAGACCTCGACGCCGCGCGCGACCTCGCCACGCGGGACAAATACCAGTTCCAATGGTGGGCGGTGTCGCTCGTGGACGCGCAGCCCTTCCAAGGCAGGAAGAAGGGCGCGGACGGCGGCATTGACGGGCTGAAATTCTTCCATGACGTGGACAAGGCCGGGGCGCGCAAGATCGTGGTCAGCGTGAAGGGCGGCGGCTTGAAAGCCGATGACGTGCGCGCGCTCGATCACGTCCGCGAACGCGAGGCGGCGGAGATCGCGCTCCTCGTCTCGCTCGAAACACCGACCAAGGGGATGATCGCCGATGCCGCCTCCGCCGGCTATTACGAGAGCGCCACCGGCAAGAAGTATCCTCGCGTGCAACTGCTGACCATCGAAGGTCTGCTCACCGGCACCCACCGCGCCGAGCATCCCGACCACCAGCCGGACCTCAATTTCAAGAAGGCCAAAGCCGAGAGCCACGGCGAGCAGAAGACGCTGCCGCTGGGGTAGGGTGGCGGGGTTTGTTTCCCTCGTTCCGAAGTTGAGGACTTCGGAACGCACCTCGTGCCGGGGCCACTCAGTTGCGCGGGCGGGGTCGGCGGAGTCCATGCGTGGTGCGCCAATCCGCCGTCATCCTCCCCTCCCACGAAACTCAGTTTCCCCGGCAAATGATGCGTGCCAAAGCCCTCAGCTTCGCCACGAGGGAGGAATTGGCCTTGCTCAAACCAACCAGCCCTCGTCAAGCCGTCTCATGCACCAATGTTGGAGCGGCCTCATTTTGCCAGATTTTCACCTCGCAATGGTGCTTAGGGCGGGCTCGGTGATGCACACCGTATTCGCCACATCCACATTCCCCGAGTCGTCATAGACGATTTGCAGAATCCAACCAAACTGATCCTCGGGCCAGGTGAGGGGCCAATGCGCTTGGGCTGGCAACGCCGCGGGATTCACCCCGAGGGCTGCGGCGAGCTGCATGATCTCACCATGCTTCCAGCAGATCACCACCGTCTTCCCGCTGAACTCGCTGGTCCGCAGTTGATGGGCGAGATCGTCATACTTTTTCCCGATGAAGTCGGCATTGATGGGCTTTTTGAGCGCCTGAGAAACCGGCGTGAGCGTCAGTCGTGGCCGCGCACTGCCATCGGAATCGGCGGCGGCAAACAGCGCATCGGCCGTCAGGTGCCTGGAGCCGAAACGGTAGTCGGAAAAAAACGGGACGTAGGCCCTGGCATGCTCTTCTCCCGCCGGAGAAAGCCCCGTTCCCTTATCCGGCTTTTCAGCATGGCGGATGAGCAGAACGACGGTGCCTTTTGGCGAAGTGGAAACCTTGCCGTCGAGGGGCGCGGCATGGGTCGTTTTGGTGCAGGCGAAAATCACGAGGGCGGCGGCGCAAACAGACTCGATGGGGCGGAAGGATGGGAACAGTTTCATGAGCGGTGGGGGGGCTGGTTGAATTGATCTGTTGATGCTTCAGGCGGAGCGAAAATGCACATCTTTTCTACGCCCCGACTCGGGCACTATAGGCCGCCGGAGACCAAGTGACGGTGTGCCGGGGCCACTCAGTTGCGCGGGCGGGGCTGGCGGAGATTCACGCGCCGGTCGCCAACGGAGTTTGGGAACGAGGGCCAAACTTTGGGAGCGAGGGGCAAAGGTCTGGACTTTGACGGCATCGGCGTGTCAATAGAAAGCCGCCCACGAAGCAGTCTGCTAAAATCCTCACCCCATTCCGCCCCAATGAAGACCTGTGCATTCCCATTCTTTGCCGCAGCCCTCCGCCGCGCTTTTGCTTTGTTCATTCTGCTCGCGGGAGCGGCGCTGCCACTTCACGCCGCCGGCCTCAGCCTCTCGCAGGGCAGCATCACCAACAGCTACACCGGGATCCTGACCCTCACGATTACCGGCCTCGACAGCGCGGGAGAGAGCGTGGTCATCGAAGAGTATCTCGATGTGGACGGCAGCGGGACGGTTACCGCGGGTGACCTCCTGTTGCGCAAGTACACCGTCACGGACGGACAAATCACGAGCATCGGCGGGCAGCGCAACCTCAACATCCCGAGCGACGATGATCTCACCGCAGATGGCAAGATAAGCACCCACTTTACCTACGGGCTGAATGACATCGTTCATCTCATGGATGGGGTCCACATTTTCCGGGTTTCGCCGAGTGGTGCGGGCTTCACCCCTGTCACCCAGAGTCTCACCGTCACCCAGCAGGCCTATGCCGGCAGTGGAATCTCGGGCCAGGTGATGGGGGCGAGCGCCGGACAGGCGCATGCCCTCGTGATGCTTCAGACGCCGGGCAATGATGGCAACGCTGTAGCCATGACTCTGACGGATGCCAGCGGAAATTTCTCCATCAAGGCACCGGCGGGGAGCTATCAGCTTCTTCCTTCCAAAAGCGGGTTCGTTTACAACCGCGGGACGGCACCGACCATCACGGTTCCAGCGGGCAGTTTTCTCACTGGGCAGACCCAGACGCTCACGCCGGCCAGCCGCACGATCTCCGGCAAGGTGCGCAACGCGACCACGCTGGCCGGTGTGCCGGGCCTGGGAACCCAGGGGCAATCGCAGACGGGGTGGGCGGCGATCACCCTGACCGACGGGAGTGGGAACTTCGTGTCGGATGCGACCACCGAGGCATGGCAAATCGGCGGTGCTGAGCAGTACATCGCGACATTCGGCCTGCTGAGGGTCAAAACGACGGCAGGCAGCGGCGCCTCCAGCGTCACAGGCTTCAACGTGGATCTGCCGCAGGCGACGGCGCTGATTTACGGCTCCCTGAAAACCCCGGCGAATGTGCCGGTGGCCTTTGCGGAGATCAATGCGGAGACGAATGGCAACCCGGCTTACAAGTCAATCACAACCACTGATGCCAATGGCAACTATACGCTTAATGCCGCAATAGGAGCGTGGCGCGTCGGTTCGCCGCAGGCGGGCTATGTCGTCCAGGAGCTGAACGTGACGGTGAATACGGCCGGCTCCGCCGTGCTCCAGAATCTCGTGGCCAACCCGGTGACGGCGCACCTGCGCGGACAGGTGGTGGATAACCATGGCAACCCGGTTGGCAATGTGCAGGTCAATGCCAACACTTTCGATCCGGCGAATCCCAATGGCAATGCCTATGGGCCGGTGGTCACCGCCGATGCAAACGGTTATTTTGATTGTGGCGTTTTTGGCGGAGGCGGAACGGCGACGAGAGCGTGGCAGCTCGGGCTGAATTTTGGCAACACCCCGCTGCCCTACGTGCCCACGACTCCCACCTTCAATGTTCAGGACGGCGTGGACACCAACGGGATCAGCTATCTCGTTTATCAGGTCACCGCCCATCTCCGCGGCCAGGTGCTTGACGAGAACAACGCCCCGATCGGCAACATTGGGATGTACGGCAGCCTGAGTCCGAATGGCGGTGCAAACGCCGGCGCGAACGTGGACGCCGGCGGGAATTTCGATCTCCCGGTCTTCGGGGGAAGCTGGAACCTGGGGCTGAGCAACATCGGCGGCCTCGGCATCACGCCGCAGGACTTTCCCATCTCCGTCACGGACGGCACCGATCAAAACGGCCTCGTCTTCCGCGCCATCCACACGACCGCCACCATCGCTGGAAGCGTGAAGGGGCCGGGCAATGTGGCGATTGCTGGCGTGACTGTGACCTGCACCGCCACGTCGGCCGGCAACACCTATGCGAATTCGACCACGACCAACGCGGGCGGGAACTACTCGATCCCTGTCTTCTCCTCCACATGGAGTGTCGGCGTGGATGCCAGTGGCCTCATGGGCCAGTCCTATAACCCCGTGGCGAGCCAGAATGTATTTGTGGGTTCGGGCACTGTGCTGGTGAACTTTACCGCCACCTCTGCACAAACCTACACGGTGACCCCGTCCACGAATGGGAATGGGTCCGTCACTCCGAACTCGGCGCAGGTGGTTGGCAGCGGCGGGAGCATTGCTTTCACCGCATCGCCAAACAGCGGGTATGTGGTGAACCAGTGGACGGTGGACGGCAGCGCGGTGCAGACCGGAGGAACTTCCTTTACGCTGGGCAATGTCACCGGCAACCACGCCGTGCAGGTCACCTTCCAGAGCGCCGGCCTGCTCACCGTCCAAAGCTGGCGGCAGGCCTGGTATGCCACCACGGCCAACAGCGGCAACGCCGCCGACACGGCGGACCCATACCAAAGGGGTGTCAGGAATCTTGCGGCCCTGGCCTACTTCGGCCCTGGCCAGAATCCCGCCTCGGCACAGATCAGCCAACTGCCTGCGCCCCACAGGAGCGGCACAAATATCGTTTACAGTTTCACCCAGCCCGCGGGCGTGAGCGGTCTAACCTACGGAGCGCAATCCACCACTTCGCTCAACCCCGCAAACTGGCAGCCAGTCACGGATACCGGCAGCGGCGGCGTTCACACCTTCAGTGTGCCCATTGGCGCCAACACGAAGCTTTTCCTGCGACTGACAGTTTCATATCCGTAGTCAGGAACCTTGGGGAACGAGGACAATAAGTCGGAGCGTTGGTGGATGGTGTCGCTCCGCGCGCCATGTGTTGCGCTTCGCCGAAGGCCCACCTTGCAAAGTGGCGCTGACGCGCGGGCTTTGCGCATGGCGCGCGGAGCGACGCCATCCACCAACGTGACTTCCTTCACAGTCCCTTAGCGGTACGGGGAAGGGCTTAAACGGTAATGAGTAACCTTATCTTCGTTCCGAAGTTGAGGATCGAGGCGGCGGCGTACGGGACAAGCGGCGGCAGGTGCAGCGGGCGAGGGAACGCACCCCGTGCCGGGGCCACTCAGTGGCGCGGGCTGGGCTGGCGGAGTCCGCGCGCCGTGCGTCAATCCACCGTCATCCTTCCCCTCCCACGAAGCCCAGCTTCCCCGGCAATGGGGCGTGACGAAGCCCCCAGCTTCGTCACGAGGGGAAATAACCTTGCTTTCCGTGCCTTCCCCGTCGTTCATCACTCCGAGACTCCCCATTTCCCCATCTCCCAAGCCAGCCACACCATCGAACTATGAAAATCAAAATGTCCCGGTTCCCTCACCTCCTCGCCCTCGTCCTCGTCTCGCTGAATCCTGCGACCGGAAAGGCTGACGATCTCTCCGTCAGCGCCTCGTATTTTGACTTTACTGCGACGCCCACCCACAAAACCTTTTCGGTGGGCAACGACACTACGAGTTCCTCCGTTCAGAAGCATAGCTTGACCACTCATGGCAGCAGCTCGGGCTCGGCATCTTACGGTGGCATTAGCCTCTCGCTGAATACATCTGTCGGCACTGACTACACCAACATGGACTTCAAGGCCTCGGGTGCTTATAACGACACGATCTGGATCACTCCGGGAAACGCGGCGCTGCTCGGCACGCCGGGGGTGGCGCGGTTCACTTTTTCTGTCGGCGGGAGCATGACCGGCTCCAACCTAAATGATGGTGGTGACATATCAATCTGGTCTGCCAGTATTAACGGGATCAGTTTCGGCGGCAGCCTCACTACCGCGGGGGTGGGGACGGGGTTCGGGCTTGGGGTGTTTCCCGGCAGCGTCGGGACCGTCACCCAAGACATAGGATTTACCTTCGGCGGCGGGCCGATCGGCATTTCGGCCGGTGGCGGTGCCCATGTTTCCCTTGGTAGTTTGAGTTCCAGCACTGCTATCAGTCTCACCGTGTCCGGCGGTAGCTACCAAGTCCTGTCAGCAGGGGTGCCGGTGAACTACACGGCTACCTCCAGCACCGGCTCGTCGGCCGGATCGAACGTGGCCTCCGGGAACTCTTTCACCGGCTTCTCCGTGACGGACACGGGCATCGGCAGCCATGCGACCACGCTGAGCATCCTCGGCGGCACCGCCAGTGCGGATCGCAACGTGAACGTGAGCTTCGTCGCGCCACCTTCCGGCAGCACCGGCACCATCATCGGCGATGTGTCGAACGTGACCGGCTTCGGCAGCACGCCCGGCGCGGCGACGGACCTCTTCGTCGTGCAGGAGAACTACGATCCAGCGGCGGCGATCGCGCAGTTCGGCAGCACGGACAATCTGCTGCTCAAGTGGTATGACACCGTCGGCGGAGCATGGAAGCTGGCCACGGATGGGGACTTCGGCGGCACGCCCACCTTCATCAACGGCGCATACGATCCGCTCAACGACCTGCAACTCGGCTACTACGGACTGGATACGGTGAACCATAATGTCTGGGCCGTGGTCAACCACAACAGCGAGTTCGGCGTGGGCAACGCTACACCCGCGCCCGAACCATCGCAGGGAATTCTGCTGCTGCTGGGCGGCAGCGTGTTCGCGATGCGCCGCATGAGAAAAGTATAGGAAATCGGCGAACTCGGGGAAAGGGGGCGGCGACATTTTTCTCATCGTTTGCCCTCGTTCCCAAGCTCCCGGTTGGGAATGCCAGTGTCTTGGAAGCTCCGCTTCCCGGCGCGTGGCATGCAGTGACGCGTGGGTGCTCGCACGACACGGACGAAGCAGAGCTTCGCAGACAAGGGCGTGCCCAGGCTGGAGCTTGGGCACAAGGGGTTAGTGGGGCCATAGCGCGGAGGTTTTACGGTATTGCGGAGAGCTTTGCCCGTACTGTGGAAAGCTTTGCCTATACCGTGGAAGCCTTTGCCTGGACCGGGGAAAGCTCCGCCCGAACCGGGGAAAGCCTTGCCCGTACTGTGGAAAGCTCCGCCCACACCGGGGAAGGCTTTGACCTTATCGAGGAAAGCTTCGCCACGCTCGCGGTAACCAACGCGGTGAACTACTCCGTGCAGACCGCGCCTGCCGCCCCGCGCGTGATCATCGGCGGCCTCAAGCCGGGCGAAACGCTCTGGGCGCGCGCCTGCGCGAACGGCTCCGCCGGGGCCAGTGAATGGACCGCGCCGACGACGGCGATGGCCATCTAAACCCGCCAAGTAAAACCTGCCAAAACCCAAGGCGCGTCGGAGAAATCCGACGCGCCTTTTTCTTTTGAGCAGTGGCGGGGAAGCCATACGGCCGCCCGCGTTTCAATCGCTACGGGACGATGCGCACTTTGTAAAACTTCGCCGCACCCGTCGCGCCGGTATCCGTGTAGGTCGTCGTCGCGCCTGCCGCGGGGATGGGCGTCGCGCCGCTGATGTTCACAAACGTCTGCGCGAGATTCGTTGCAGCCAGCACCTCGTATTGCTTGCCCGGCACACTGCTCCAGGTGAGTTGCACGCTGCTCGCGCTCAGTCGCGTGGTTTGCACGATTTTGAAAAGCGAGGCGCTGTCGAGCGGGCTGGTCCCCGCGAGGTCTTCGCTGTCATTGCGCTGGCCGTCGCCGTCCTGATCGCCCGCGGGATCGAGCGCGATGGTTCCGCCGCTGCTCGCGCTCGCCGTCGCGCTCTCGATGCCCGCGTTGTTCACCGTCTTCACCGTGGCGTAAAGCGTCTGCCCGAAGACCGCCGTCACCGCCTTGCTCGCGGTCGTGACATTGCCGTCAAAGAGCACCGTCCCCGCGCCATTCGGCTGCGTGCTGATGATGACGTGATACCCGCTGATCCCGCCCTCGGGATCGCTCGCCGCCGTCCACGAAAACGCAACCTGCGTGCCGATGGCGTACGACTTCGGCGTGCCCGGCGCACCAGCAGCGGGCGGCGGCGTCACGTCGTAGAGCTTGAGATACTGCGCCTCATACGGCGCGGTCGCCCACGCGGCATCGGTGGCCGGTACTTTGTTCATCGCGACATACAGCCCTTGCGCGAGGAGGTCGCTGCCGAGGATGTCGCCGGGGATGAGGAAAGCATTCCGCCGGTTCGGGTCGGTGCCGAGATACGCGGCGATGTTCTTCACGTTGTAACGCCGCGCGGGCTTGATCCCAAAGTCGTTCACCCCATCCGCATCCGTGTCGATGTTGACGTTGAACTTATTCGCGCCCGAGGTGGCCGGGCTCGCGTTGCGGTCGAGATTCACAAAACAAAACAGCGTGTCGGAGAAATTCGGCGCGGCATTTTTCGCCGCGAATTTGGCGACGGAGAAAATCTGCGACTGCTGGGTGTTGTCGTTGAGATTGAGAAAGTAGCGGTTCGACGAGCGCAGCGCGGCGCTGAATTTCCGCGCCTGCCCGATGCCCGAGTACACGGCCGAAAGCTGCGCGAGGCCGTAGTTGAAAGTCGGATCGCCCGCCTGCGTCTTGAGCCACAGCGGCATCAGCGAGTTGAACTTTTTGAAGTGCGGAATCTGCTTCCCAAAATTCGTCTCGTAGCGGTCGTAGCCGAAGGGCGTGATGCCGCTCTGCGTATTGTCCGGCGGCACCACCGCGCCGCTGAGACCGAGTTCCTGTCCGGGAAAAATAAGCGGTACCCCGTCGATGGTGGAGTTAGCCGCGTAGCGGAGCAAAGCCTGGAAAGGATCCTGATAGTGATCCTCGTCGTGCGAGCTGGTGTTCAGCAGTACGAGCGCCTGGCCGTAGGCGCTGCGGCGCGCTTCGTAGATATTGCGGAAGTCATTCGTGATCGTCGCCGCGTGCAGCGGAAAGACGATGTTCTCATTCAGAATGTCGAAGTGCCGCGCGCTGCGGAAAGTCACCGCGCCGCCGTCGAGCGACTCGGCCATGAAAACGAAGTTCCATTTCCGCGTGCGTGTCTTGTTGATGATGTATTCCCAGCACTGCGGCGGCAGCCCCTGGCCAAAGTCCGCGCGCAACGCATCGAGGCCAGCCGTCGAGTTCAGCGACGCGCCCGTGGTGTTCGCCGGGTAGCCGGTCTGCGTGAGCCAGTAGAGCGTGTAGGAGGCAAAGTAACGCCACACGTTTTGCGTAATCGCATCGAAGTGCCCGTTGCCGTCGCCCGCACTGCCTTCATTACCGACCGAGTAGTCGAACCAGTCGCCCTCGTTCAGATAGGTCAGCCGAATTGGATCATTTGTCCCCGAACCGCCATTCGGCACCAGCGCCGCGTAACGTCCGAAATACACGTCATAGGTGTCCGCGAATTTTCCAAAGTCATAGCGATCCGGCGCGAGCGCTACATTACCGGCACCCGACGCGCGCATGTCGTAGGCATCGGTGCGGGAGAAAAAACGCCCCTCCACATTGCGGATTTCGCTCGTCGCATTGCTCCCGCCATTTCCCCAATAGGTCTGCCCCGCCGCCGCCAGTTCCGCGTCGTAGCTCGTGTGATTGAAAGGCGCATCGAGCATCACACCCACACCCGCCGCATCCGCCGCGCTCACGAAGCTTTGAAACTCCGTCATCGCCTGCGCGCGGCCCGCCACCGTGTCATTCGTCGTCGGCGTACCGCCCGGCGCAAAGGCTTTCGCCATCAGCGGCATGACCTCGAAAAAATTCTTCACCGCGTACGGCGAGCCGACCTCGAACGGCTGCCCCGTCACCGAATCGGTCTGCCGTCCGGCGATGCCATTCGGGTGCATCGGCTGGAACCAAATCATGTTACCGCCCAGATCCTTCACGTATTGCAAATTGAACCGCGGCCCGCCCGCCACGCCGCCCGCGAGATCGCCAAAACTGCCGCGCTGCGCCGCCGCCGTGCCCGTCGCGATGATCGTGAGCGGATTCACCTCGTAGAGCTGAATGTCCCGCGCGGCTTTCGGCGACACGACGAGCGCATGGGCGCGGAAGCACAGGTCGCCAAACGGATCGGTGTAGTAGCGGTAAGTCCCCGCCGCATCGCCATTGAGCCGGTAGCGCGCCGTCAGCCGGTACGCACCCGTCTTCTGCGCCTGGAGCGTGAGCTGATACCCGCCCGCGACCAGACCCATCGTATAAGCCTTGTAGTAATTCGCATCATTGCCCGCCGGGATGTTATTCCCATTCGGCGCCTTGATCCCGTCCTCGATCCCATCGCCATCCGCATCGAGCTGCGCGCGCTCGCGCCGGTTGAGATTCGTGAAAACCTCGCACGTCTCCACCCCGAGCGTCTGCGGGTCGAAGAAAACCGTGACCGGGATGGAGTCCGCCGCGATTTCATCCACGTACAAATGCGTCGTCGTGTAATTCCCCTCCACCTCACTCGCCGCCACCCGCACCGCCGAGCCAGCGGAAATCTTTAACGAACTCGCCAGCAGCGAGCCGGCGGAAAAAAGCGCGACGCAAAGCGCGAGGAAAGGCTTCATGGGAAACATCCGCCCAATCTGCCCATGATCCATCCTCGGGCAAGCAAACCTCGCTGCCGCAGAGCTATCCAATGCCCGCACCGCCTCGCCCGTCAGCTCCTCGATCTCCTTCGCCAGTTCCTCCGCCTCGCTTTCCAGCGCCGCCACTTCCTTCTCCAAGCCCCCGGCTTGCCTCCTCACCGTCTCGTCGAAAAACGCCGGGATCCGGGTCGTCAGCCGGTGCAGCTCGTAATCGGGGCTCTCCTTGGGCGCATGGCCCGCCTCCAGCACGCGGATGATTTCCAGTTCGATGCTCTCCCACAGCCGGCGCAGTGGCGCGAGCTCGCGCTCCTCGCCCAAGTCGAGCGCCGCCCAGCCTTGCCGCCCATCGCTCCGCGATAAAGCGAACCCATCGAACGGACGCACGGTGATCCTCATTCGCTTCCGCCAGCGCCGCCGCCGTCTCCGCATCTTCCTGCTCCTGCTGCGCGCTCGCCTGCCGGTATTCCTGCGCGATCTTCCCGGCCTCTTCTCCGCCTTGCCGCACGAGCGATTCCAGATCCTTCCGCCGATAGCCGATGACCAGCCGCCGCCGGTCGCGCCGCTGGAAATGCTCGCGCAGCCGGGCAAACAGCCGCGCCTTCATCGCCTCCACCTTTGCCTTTTCGATCGTGAAACCCGCTTCCAGCTCCGCCAGCCGCCCGTCGCGAAGTGATGCGGCCTAACGTGCGCGAAGAAAGAGCGCGCCAAGCCAGTGAAGGTCAGCTTCGGCGCGCTCGGCGTCGCCATTAGCTTTGAGAAAAATGAAGACTTCTAATAAGTCCACGTCGGTTAGCTCGAACCACTCGCCCCTGATGCGTCTATGGGCAAAGCGCTCGTGCAGTTCCTTTTCGTGACTCTCTTCGGCGGGGATGCTGAACCGGAGCGTCGTCTCCGGCACTTCGCTTTGCAGCGTCCGCTCACGTTTGCCGGGTGTCTTGCTGCGACCGATTTTGAAAACCCTCTTTCGCGTATCCTCCATGATATAGACAAAAGTAGCGAACCGACTGCGACGAAGTAGTTCGACTTCAGCGGAATCACGTCGGCTATCTGCATCCATCCGCAACCGTTCGACCTCGGCCGTCTCCGCTTCAACACCGCGACGCTCCGCGTCCTCCATACTCTCCAGCCGCTTACGCACAAAGGCAGTGCGGGCAAAGACCGCAGGGAAACTAGCACCCTCAGTGATATACAAATGTTCAGGCGACGAACGGTAAGAGTCGGCAAACGCGCGATCTTTTACGGAATCGCGAACCCATGCTTCCGAGCATTCGGCAACGGCGAAATAGTTTCCGAGTTCCAAGCGGCAGTGAAAAGGCACATACATTCTTGGCGCTATTCCCTCCTGCATCCATAGGCGGCCCAAGATGTGATGAGCGCGAAGACGCTCCTCCCAATCAGCTCCTCCGAGCAAGCAATCCAGATCTTCTGAGAAAAAATGCCAGAAATCCTCATGGTGCAATCCTACGATATCTGAGCGCATCATTATTGGAACCGATAAAAGCTGCACCTCGGTTGATGCAGCGTGAAGGGTTTGCAGCAAAGCTTCGATGCTCGCACCGAAAAGGTCAAAAGCATCCAAGTATCGAACTTGCCCTGGGCCGAGCGCAAAGATGTAGGGGCTGTAATAGGGGCCATAGCTTCCCGTTTTTTCATTAGTGAGTTTGACTATCGATGGATCAGCCAGTGCGGCTTCAAATCGGATTCGCTGGTGGCTTTCCATAGATCTCCCCTTATTTCACTGTCTTTCTCTGCGTTGTTTTGTGAAAAGAAATGGCAAGTCCGCTTTTGCCAATTGATACAACTTCAGGGAGGTATTACTTTCCAGCCTCACGCTCCCACAATCCTCCAACACACAATGCTCAGGGTAAAGCGTGGGTGCTGCAATCTCTTTCGCAAGGTGAGTTAGTATTAAGCTGCCTGCCCCTTTGTTTTTCTTTGCCTTCTTTTCGATTTTACAGAGATCATTTACGGCTAATCCATTAAAGTCACCTTCTTCAAAGCGAAGCTCGCCTACATGTACCCAAATCCGAGCCTTCATTAGTTCCACTTTATTTGGTATGCGGTTAAGCACTCCATCAAATTCAAGATTCCACTGCACGATGTCGGGGAAGTGCTTAAAAACCAACAGAACAGCATCTCCAACTGTTTTCACCGCCACGCCCGTATTGTTGGGAGAGGCATATATTGCATGGTCAAGTGCTTGCCTTACCGCGCTTTCAAATTTGCGAAAGCGAGCGATCCCCGCGTCATTACCCATCTTGCTCATGTAACTGGTTGACCCAACGAGGTCAGTCAAAACGATATAATAAATGCCGTCTGGGATCATAAAGCGCAAGAGTTCTACTCGTTCACCGCCATAGCACCACCATGTTTTCACCCTCGTTGCCAAGTTGAGGACTTGGCAACACCGTATTTGCGCGGGGAAGCTGAGCTTCGTGGTGAGGGGCGGGACGGCCCGGAGCCAGTGCGGCGGCGCGTGAACCCGACCACCCCACCCCGCACCATGGAATTCTCATCCCGCGAGAATGGATTACAGCCCCAGTTCTTGCGCAGCCTGACGCAGGGACATGCCGGGCTTGCCCGCGTTGCGCTGGCGGGCGGCGGCAAGCTCGCGGCGGTCTGCAAGGTCTTCCAGCGCAAGATCACAGCATCACTGGATAAACGCGCCGGGATCGAGGGCGAAGTGTTTGCCGAGGACGCGGGCGTGCGCGGCGGTGATTTCGCGCTCGCCGCGCAGGATCATCGGGCCAAGCTGGCGGGACGCGCCGAGCAGGCGGGAGAGGTCCGCGCCGTTCATGCCGTGGTGTTCGAGCAGGTATTTCAGCATCCGCAGGCCGGAGACTTTCGGCCATTTCACATGCTCGGCGTCGTAACGCTCCAAAAGCGTGCAGAGGTGGTCGAAGTAATCCTCTTGATCGCGGCTGAAGTCCTCATTCCAGAGCACCATCGCGTCTGCGATTTCGGCGGTATTGGCGTAGTCGGTTTTGTCGCGGATCGGGCGTGGCATGAAGACGCGGCAAAGGCCGGGGTAGTCTTTGGGCAGGTCCGCGAAGTGGAGTTTGGCTGTCGTCTTGGTTTTCATAACTCGTTTTTCCAGTCGGTTTGATCGTATTCGGCGTGCGTGAAAAAGCGGAGGGTAAAGGCGCGCTGGCGGTCGAAGTGAAAGGCGGCGATCAGGCGGAATTCATTCCGCCGGACGTTGAAGACATAGACGGTGTGCCCGGTGCGGACTTTGACCGGATCGACATCGGACACGGCCCGCTTCATCTCCACCGGATTTTTCCAGTGCGCGCCGCGAACCAGCGCGATCCAATCGGCCAGCCCTTCCGCAGCACGCGGATATTCTTTCGCGGCTGCTTTCAGGAAGGACTCTTTGATGATTCGCATGGATACATTAAGTATTCACACGGCGCGTGCCGTCAAACCTTCAATCCGTTGCGCAGCAATCAGCGCGGGCGTCCGACTTCGATATTTTCGAGGCGGGAAAGCGCCTCCAGGACGCGCGGAGGATGGCAGGGAGTGCAGCGGGCGAGATACGCATGACGCCGCGCGTGGTCGGGCGGAGTTCATCAGCGCGGCGGGGTCAGTTCCAGAAACTCGCTCGCGGAAGGCCGGCACTCATTCCCGCCGGGTGATCCGCACGATCCGCCCGCCCGGTGAGTTGCTCCTCGACCGAGTAACCCGCGCCGGGCGGCAAGGCGACGAATTGCCGGATGATCCCTTCGCCGACGGAGAATCCATCGAGCCACGGCTGGCCGGGGACGACGACGTAATCCTGCGGCGCGCTGGGCAGCTCCGCGGTCCACGCTGCACCGGAGACGGCGTTGATCTTTCCCGCCGCGATCTTCACCGCGCACGGATACTGCGCCGAGAAGCCGATCCAGAGCGCTTCGCTCTGATCCATGGGCATGACGACCCGCCGCGCTGGAGCCAGGAGGCCGGAGCCGTCGCGGGAAAGTCGTCCACGGAACGGAGGGGGAACGCGCCGAGACCGGCCGGCAGCGGGTAAGTCCGGCCGTCGTCGGGAATCCGCAGGGTGCGCTGAAAGGCGATGGTCAGTGCCGGGAACGAGGCGTCGTGCAATCCGGCGGCGCGCAGAGCCGCGGTGCGCAGGGCGGCTTCGATCTCGTCCGCCGTCAAGGTCAGCACCCGGAGGCGA
>JAYWEP010000027.1:0-6439 GCA_043779205.1 Chthoniobacter sp.
CGACCAACCAATACCTCGCGCCCTTCTCCGGCGCGGCGATGGGCGAGTGGTTCATGGACAACGGCATGGACGCGCTCATTGTCTATGACGATCTCTCCAAACACGCCGTCGCCTACCGCCAGGTCTCGCTCCTCCTCAAGCGCCCATCGGGCCGCGAGGCGTATCCCGGCGATGTCTTCTACCTCCACAGCCGCCTGCTCGAGCGCAGCGCCCGCGTCGATGAAAAGAACGGCAACGGTTCCGTCACCGCGCTCCCGATCATCGAGACGCAGGCCGGCGACGTTTCGGCCTACATCCCGACCAACGTCATCTCCATCACCGACGGTCAGATTTACCTCGAAACCGACCTTTTTTACCAAGGCATCCGCCCTGCGGTATCGGTAGGTCTCTCAGTTAGTCGTGTAGGTTCCGCCGCGCAGATCAAGGCGGTGAAACAAGTCGCTGGTAAGATCAAAGGAGACTTAGCGCAGTTCCGCGAACTCGCCGCCTTTGCGCAGTTCGGCAGTGACCTCGACGCCAAGACCAAATCCATCCTCGATCGCGGCGCGCGCATCGTCGAACTCTTCAAGCAGGTGCAATACAACCCGCTCGCCACCGAGATCATGGTCACCACGCTTTGGTCGATGCAGAACGGCTTCATGGACGACGTCGCCGTGGACAAGATCAAAGACTTTCAGCTCAAGCTGCAGGACTACTTCTCCACCCGCAAAGACGCCGTCCTCGCCAAGATCCGCGACAAGGGCGCCATCGACGACGACATCACCGCCGACCTCAAGGCCGCCCTCGCCGAATTCAAAACCAGCTACCGCTAAGTGATCTCGCTGCCGTCGTTTGAGCTTATGTCCGAAGTCGTCACCACCGCCCCAGTCGTTGAGGACGCGATCCGCGTCATCCGCGGCCAGCGCGTGATGCTCGATTCGGACTTGGCGCGTTTCTTCGGCGTGACCACGAAAGTGCTGAACCAAACGCTGCAAAGAAACCTCGAAAGGTTCCCGGCCGACTTTGCGTTTCAGCTTACGCGCGTGGAGTTTACAATCTTGAGGTCACAAATTGTGACCTCAAGTTTGAGCCACGGCGGCCGCCGCACAATGCCTTGGGCTTTCACCGAACACGGCGTCATCATGGTGGCCAGCCTGCTGAACAGCCCCATCGCCGTCGAGGCCAGCGTCCGCATCGTCCGCACCTTCGTGCGCATGCGCGAATTGATCGTCGCCAACCTCGAACTTTCCCGCCGCCTCGAGCAGGTCGAGCAGCGGATGGACAAAACCGACGGAGACCTGTCCGCCCTTTTCGCCGCGATCCGCCAGCTCCTCGCTGCGCCGCCGTCGTCGGAAGAACGCGAGATGGGTTTCCACATCCGCGAAGACGAACCCGTCCGTTACGGCAAGCCCCGCAAATCCAAGTAACTCATGGCCGCCAATACCCGAGACATCCGCCGGCGCATTAAGTCGGTCAAAAACACCTCTCAGATCACCAAGGCCATGCAGATGGTGGCCGCGGCGAAAATGCGCAAGGCCCAGCAGGTCGCCATCGCCGGTCGCGCGTATGCCGAGTTGCTCGCCAAAGTGCTGCGCTCCGTTGCCGCTGGTGCGGAGGAAGGCGCGCATCCATTGCTCGCCGCGCGTGCGGTGAAAAAGGAACTCGTCCTCGTCATCAGCACCGACAAAGGACTGTGCGGCGCGCTGAACACGAACCTCCTGCGCGAAGTCGCGAAGTTCGATCCGGCCAAGACCATCTTCGTCGCCTGCGGTCGCAAAGGGTTGCAGTATCTCGTCCGCGCCAACCGCACCATCGCCGCCGAGTTTGAGTTGCGCGATGCGCCCGGCTTCCTCGAAACCAAGTCGGTCGCGAAGTTCTGCATGGACAAGTTCACCAGCGGTGAAGTGGACAAGGTGACCGTTGTTTTCACCGACTTCATCAACACCCTCACGCAGACCCCGAAGGTGCGGACGATCCTCCCGATCACTTCGCTCGAAGTCACCGCCGGCATCGGCGGCGCGCAGGAAACCGCCGTCGTCAAAGCCGGGGAAGGCGAGCACACCGAGTATGATTTCGAGCCCGACATTGTCGCGGTTCTCAGCGCCGTGCTCCCGCATCACGTTTACTTCCAAGTCTATCAGATGGTCCTCGACTCCCGCGCTTCCGAGCACAGCGCCCGGATGGTCGCGATGAAGAGCGCCACGGACAACGCCAAGCAACTGATCAAAGACCTGACCCTCGAATACAACAAGGTCCGTCAGGCCGCGATCACCACCGAACTCCTCGAAATCACCACGGCGCAAATGGCGCTGGGCTGATTAGTTGAAAGCCGCACCGAGACTGCGACACCGACTTGCAAAATTAACTTCTCTCCGCAGCCAATAACTTCCCGATCACTTAACTCACCGACCCACGTCCACCTGCGACGGCTCTCAACTCTCAACTAATAACTCTCAACTAACATGAGCAATACCGGCACCATCGTCCAAGTCATCGGCCCCGTAGTGGACGTCGATTTTTCCGTCTCGGGCATTTTCCCCAAAATCTACGAGGCCCTCGAGATTCAGTTCAACGTCAACGGCGTCGATACCCGGCTCATCCTCGAAGTGCAGCAGCACCTCGGCGAAGGCTGGGTCCGCGCCATCGCCATGAGCGGCTGCGAGGGCCTCAAGCGCGGCCTGCCTGTCACCGCGACCGGCGCGCCCATCAGCGTCCCCGTGGGCGACGGCATCCTTGGCCGCATCTTCAACGTCACCGGCGACCCCGTGGACGAGCGCGGCCCCGTGGCCCACACGAAGCGCTACCCCATTCACCGCCCGGCCCCCGCGCTCACCGATCAGGACGTGAGTTCGACCATCCTCGAAACCGGCATCAAGGTCATCGACCTCATCTGCCCGTTCACCAAGGGCGGCAAAGTCGGCGCGTTCGGCGGCGCGGGCGTCGGCAAGACCGTCGTCATTCTCGAACTCATCAATAACATCGCCAAAGGCCACGGCGGCTTCTCCGTCTTCGCCGGCGTCGGCGAGCGTTCCCGCGAGGGCAACGATCTTTACCACGAGATGAGCGAGGCCGGCGTCATCGACCAAAAGGATCTCAGCAAGTCCAAGGTCGCGCTCGTCTATGGCCAGATGAACGAGCCTCCCGGCGCGCGTCTCCGCGTCGCGCTCTCCGCACTCTCCATGGCCGAGTATTTCCGCGACGAGAAAAACCAGGACGTGCTCCTCTTCGTCGATAACGTCTTCCGCTTTTCGCAGGCCGGCTCCGAAGTATCCGCGCTCCTCGGCCGCACGCCGTCGGCGGTCGGCTACCAGCCCACCCTCGCGTCGGAAATGGGCACGCTCCAGGAGCGCATCACCTCCACGAAGAAAGGCTCCATCACCTCCGTGCAGGCCGTCTATGTCCCCGCGGACGATCTCACCGATCCCGCGCCCGCCAACACCTTCGCGCACCTCGATTCCACCATCGTGCTCGAGCGCTCCATCGCCGAGCTGGGCATCTACCCCGCCGTCGATCCGCTCGCTTCCACCTCCAAGGCGCTCGCGCCCGAGATCGTCGGCGAAGAGCACTACCTCGTCGCCCGCGGCGTCCAGCGCGTGCTCCAGCGCTACAAGGACTTGCAGGACATCATCGCCATTCTCGGCATGGACGAGCTCTCGCCCGAGGACAAGCTCCTCGTCTTCCGCGCCCGCAAAATCCAGCGCTTCCTCTCGCAGCCCTTCAGCGTCGCCGAAGTCTTCACCGGCACCCCCGGCCAGTATGTCTCCATCAAGGAGACCGTCCGCGGCTTCAAGGAAATCCTCGATGGCAAACACGACGACGTCGGCGAAACGAACTTCTACATGAAGGGCGGCATCGAGATGATCAAGGATTAGTTGAGAGTCGGTAGTTGAGAGTTGAGAGCCACGCTTTCAACTCTCGACACCAAGTAAGAAAACGCGGCTCTCAACTAACAACTCTCAACTTTCCCCAATGGCTACGCTCAAACTCGAAATCGTCACCCCCGAAAAAGTCGCCTACAGCGACGACGTGGATGGCGTCGTCATCCCGGCGGTCGAGGGCGAAATGGGCGTGCTCCCCATGCACATCCCGCTGATGACCATGATCCACCCCGGCGAACTCATCGTCAGCAAAGGCCATGAGAAGAAGTATCTCGCCGTCGGCGAAGGCTTCGTCACCATCGACCAGAAATCCGTGAAGGTGCTCACCGACATGGCCATCGAGTGGGAGAGCATCGACGAATCCGCCGCCGAGGCCGCCGTCAAGCGCGCCCAGGACGCCATGGCCGGCAAACACGACCTCGGCTCCGAGGAATCCGCCGCCGTCCAGGCCGCCCTCGCCAAGTCCCTCGCCCAGCTCCACGTCAAGCGCCGCCGTCGCCTTTAGGTTTCATCCGCCAGCGAAATTGAAAGCCCCGCTAACCCAAAGCGGGGCTTTTTCGTTGGTGCGTCAGTTGAAAAACCACGCCGTCATTCTGAACGGAGCCTTTGGATGCTTTGCGACAAAGGCGGAGTGAAGCAACTGTGTTAGGTCGCAAGCTGAAAAGTGGGATTTTTGAGGAGGTGGTTGAGGAGGAGGAAGAGCTTTCGCATGACGGCGGTGAGGGCGAGTTTGGCGGGCTTGCCGGCGGCGCGGAGGCGCAGGTAAAAGGCGCGCAGGATGGGGTTGGCGCGTGCGGCGCTGAGGGCGGCAATGTAGAGCGCGCAGCGCCGCCGGAAGCGCCCGCCGGCGATGTGGCGCTGGCCCTTGAACTGGCCGCTGTCGCGATCGAAAGGGGCGACGCCCAAAAGCGCCGCGGCCTGGCCGCGCGAGAGCGTGCCCAGCTCCGGGCAGAGCGCCAGCGCGGTGGCCGCGGTCAGCGCGCCCACGCCGGGAACCTCGGCGAGCCGCGCGGCCTGGGCCGCGAGCACCGCCTCCGCGGCGAGGGTTTTGGCGATGGCCGCCTCGAGCTTGCGGATCGGCGCGCTGAGCACCTTGAGCCGGGCCCGGGTCAGGGCTTGGACCAGCGCGAGTTGGTGGCCCGCGGCCTGGAGCACGACGGTGCTGCGCTCGAGCACGGCCTGCTGGCGCGCCACCACCAGCTCCTGCAGCGCGGTCTGCGCCGCGCTCGGGGCGAGATCGGCCTTGGGCAGGGTCACGCGACCGAAATCCGCGAGCGTCTGCGCATCGATGGGATCGGTCTTGGCCCGGCGGCCCAGGCCCCTGGCAAAGCAGCGCACCTGCTGCGGGTTGGCCACGGTCACGGCCACGCCCGCCGCATGGGCCGCGGCGACCAACGCCCGGTGGTCGTGGCCGGTGGACTCGCCCACCAGGTGCGCGCCCCGCGGCAGCAGCGCCAAAAAGCGGCGGTGCCCGGCGGGCGTATTGGGCAGGCTGCCGCGCAGCTCCGCACCGTGATAATCGAACTTTTCCTTGGCGAAATCGACGCCGCAGTGGATGGGATGGGATGACATGAGGTGGATTGGGTTAGATGACTCTGCCTTGTGTTTGCGAGCTCACCGCCGGCGGCCTAAAAGGCCACCGGCGGGACTCCGGCAACAGCTTCGAGTTGACCAACAAAGGCGCGCGAAAGATCCTGCTTCAAGCGAGCTCTCCGGCAAACGGAGGCTCCCGAATCGCTCCGATCTCATCGGCGCCGCGGCGGGCAGGGCAGCTAACCCCGCCCGCCGCACCGGCCAGCTTCGCCCGCTTGCGCGCGCCAAGACCAGCCAGCAAAACGAACATACAAGAATCGCTGACTCTAAACGGGCGGAGGCGGCGGGAGTGATGACGGGCGCTCACCTCCCACCGCCTCCGCCCGCGTTACAGTCAGCGATTTGCCCCGCCGTCCCATACGCACCTCGCGGACTCGGTTTTCACTGCGCTTCGCAAAGCGGAAGCTCCGTTCAGGATGACGGCCTGGTTGGTCTCTCCTCGGTCCCAAGCTCCAGCTTGGGACCGCACTTGCGGGCGAAGTTGCACTTCGCGCGGACGGGGTGTCTGCGGGCGGCGCGGGCACCGCTTCCCACCCGCAGACACCCCCGCCCTGCGAAGTGCAACTTCGCTCCCAAGCGCGTGCCGAAGCTGGAGCTTCGGCACGAGAGGGAAAAACCTCGCCCGCCCCGACTCCATCATCGCCGCCATCCACCTCGCCGCCGCGCTCAGCGCCCCCTGACCGCGCACCGGCATCCTAGTTTAAGAAAAGCGCCGTGGCTGTAGGGGAAGCTGTCAGCTTCCCCACAGCCACGCGCTTTATCCCCCTCGTGCCCAAGCTCCAGCTTGGGCACGCCCTTGTCTGCGAAGCTCCGCTTCGTCGGCGTGGCAGAAACCATGCGTGCGCCGCTTCCCGATGGATGCCTGGGGAAGCAGAGCTTCCAAGACAAGCGCGTGACCAAGCTGGAGCCAGTAGTGTTCGGCATCGGATATGCGGTGGGGTTTGTCACGAGATATACGTGAGTTTGTCACCTGATTGTCACTGGTACGA
>JAYWEP010000028.1:0-34618 GCA_043779205.1 Chthoniobacter sp.
ATGAAATACGGCCTGAACATCCCCGCGAGCGGCGCCCTGGACTTTGTGTCCCTCGGCGCGCTCATCCACCGCCTCGATCCCGGCATCATCCCTTTTCGCAAGGCCAGCCAATGCGCCATCCACGTCAGCGGCGGCGAATTCAACTGCGCGGCGAATCTCGCCGACTGCTTCGGGCTCAAGACGGGCATCGCCAGCGCGATGGTCGATTATCCCATCGGCCATCTCATCGCCGAGCGCGTGCGGGCGATGGGCGTGAGGCCTTTTTACAAGAACTTCAAACACGACGGCGTGCATGGGCCGAACATGGCGGCCGTCTATAGCGACCGCGGCCAGGGCGTGCGCGCGCCGGTGGTTTTCTACAATCGCTGCAACGAGGCCGCCGGGCAGCTCAAGCCGGGCGATTTCGATTGGAAGGCGATCTTCGCCGGGGGCGTGCGCTGGTTCCATAGCGGCGGCATTTTCGCGGCGCTCTCGCCCACGACCGCCGAGGTCATCATCGAGGGCATGCAGGCGGCGAAGGCGGCGGGCGCGATTGTTTCGTTCGACCTGAACTACCGCGCGAAGCTCTGGAACATCGTCGGCGGGCATGAGCACGCGGTGGAGGTGCTCGACCGCATCGTGAAAAATGTGGACGTGCTCGTGGGCAATGAGGAAGACCTCCAGCTCGGGCTCGGCATCCCCGGCCCGTCGGTCGAGGCGAAATCGAAAGTCGATTCGAGCGCGTTCGTCAGCATGATGGACAACGTCACGAAGAAACATCCGCAGGTGAAAGTCGTCGCGACCACGCTGCGGGAGGTGCATGCCACCAACCGCCACACCTGGAGCGCGGTGGCCTGGATCGACGGCCAGACCTACACCGCCCCGACTGCGGAACTCGACGTCATCGACCGCATCGGCGGCGGCGACGGCTATGCCGCCGGTTTCTTCTACGGCCTGCTCAATGGCGAATCGCCGGAGGACGCGGTGAAGCTCGGCTGGGCCCACGGCGCGCTGCTCACCACCTTCCCCGGCGACACGACGATGGCGACCGTGGACCAGGTGCGGGCCTTCGCCAAAGGCGGTTCCGCCCGCGTGCAGCGCTGATTCGCTTCAGGCGAAAGTGCCCCGGCAAACAGCATGATCGCGGGCGCCGCGCAGTACGATGTCGCCGTGGTCGGCGCGGGGCCGGGCGGGAGCGCGGCGGCGCTGGCGCTGCGCCGGGGCGGGTTGCGCGTGGCGATTTTAGAAAAGGCGGTGCCGCCGCGCGACAAAACGTGCGGCGGCGGGCTGCTCGGGCGCACGCTGGATCTGCTGCCGCTGGATGTGCGCGGGGTGATGGAGCGCGAGTGCTTTTCCGCGGAGCTGCACCATCACGGGCCGGCGCTGAGTTTCACCACGCAGCGCGAGCGGCCGGTGGTCTCGATGGTCATGCGGGATCGCTTCGATCATCTGCTCACCGCCGCCGCGCAGGAGGCGGGCGCGGAGCTGCTGGCCGGGGCGGCGGTGGTGTCGGTCGCGGCGCGGGCGGCGGGCGTGGAGTTGAAGACGAAAGAGGGTGCGATCACCGCGCGCTTCGTCATCGCCGCGGATGGCGTGGGCAGCGTGGTCGCGCGGCAGTGCGGGCTGCCGGAACTGCGCCACGTCATTCCCGCGCTGGAGTGTGAAGTCACCGTGGATGCTGCGCAGTTTGAAAAATTCCACCGCGCCGCGCGCTTCGATTTCGGGCTCACGCCGCACGGCTACGCGTGGGTTTTTCCAAAGCGCGGACATCTCTCCATCGGCGTGCTCACCACGCGGCGCGGCTCGTGCAATCTGAACGACGAATACGCCCGCTACCTCGCGCACCTCGGCCTCACCGGCCCGCTCCGGGAAGAGCGCCACGGCTTCATGATCCCGCTCCGCCCGCGCGCCGGGATGTTCGATGCGCCGCGCGTCCTGCTCATCGGCGACGCCGCCGGGCTCGCCGATCCGCTCCTGGCGGAAGGCATTTCCAGCGCGATCCGCAGCGGCCAGCTCGCCGCGCGGGCGATCCTCGAAAATGGCTTCGACGACCGCGCCACGCGCCGCGCCTATCGCGCGCACCTCGGCTCCGCGCTGCTGCCCGAGCTGCGCATCGCCCGCGTGCTCGCGCGCACGATCTACGATTTTCCGCGCGTGCGTTCCTGGCTGCTCGCGCGCCACGGCCAGCGGCTGAGCGAGTTGCTCACGCGCGTGGTCATGGGCGAAACGAGCTACCGCGAAACGATTCGCCGTCCGGGGAACTACTGGAAGCTGCTGCGCGGGATGTCGGTGAAAATACCGCGTTGAAAAGACCGCGCCTGCGCGCCTGTAGGGGAAGCTGCCAGCTTCCCCTACAGGCGCGCAGGCGTGCTGCACTGCTCCGGGCCGGGCGGGCGCGGCCGGCCCGTCAGATCGACTTCCGGCCCTGGAATTTTGCCAGGATCGACTTGGTCGTTTCGTTGCGGTGGCGCTGCTGCGAACCCTGCGGCGGCGCGGCGGCGTCGGGCGCTCCGGGTTTTGCGGCGGGTTGCGTTTTCACTTTTTTGCTGGGGCGCTGGGGCATGGGCGGGACTTTCTCACGCCCGCGCGCGGCGGGCGAGGGCTATCGTCGCGCGACGGTGTCGCGCTGACGCAGGAGTTCCAATCCCGCGGCTACGCGCCGGGCTTTTTCAGCGCATCGAGCCCGCTCGGCTTGGCCCCGGCGGCCCCGCTCGCGCCTTGCGTGGCTTTGCGCAGCGAGCGCTCGAACTCCGGCTCAAACGGGCTGCCCGTATAGACCAGCGCGCCCGTGGTATCGAAGACAAACACGCGCGGGATGCCGCTGAACGGGATGGGGCTGCTGACGCCCTGGGTGATGGTGTAGGTGAGCTTGTTTTTCTTCACCACGTCCTTCACTTCGTCGTCCGTGCCGGCCTGCGAATGCGCGCCGAAGACGAGCATCTTATCCTTGTAATGTTTCGAGATTTTCTCGATGTCCGGCAGGCTCGCGAGGCACGGCCCGCAGTGGATGCCCCAGGCGTCGATGAGCACGGCTTTGCCCGCGGCATCGGCGAGGGTGACCGGCGGGCCGGTGATGGTGGCGCCGAGCTTGAACTGGCTGAGCTGCGCGGATGGGGCGGCGTCGGCGGCGCGGAGCGAGACCGCGGCGGCGAGGAGGGCGAGGGAAACGAGGATCGCTTTCATGGGGCGGGAGCGTAGGGCGCGGCGGAGGCAATGCAAGGCGGTGGTGAGGGCAAAGCGGCCTGGGCTTCAGCCCAAAGTTCCGCGCCTGGGTGGTGGATTGCCTGAAATATTTGGGCTACAGCCCACGTATCTATTCTATGCACCGTCGCACTTTTCTCCGCGGACTCGGCGTCTCCCTCGCGCTGCCGTGGCTGGAGGCGATGGCCCCGCGCGCCCGCGCCGCCGCCGCCGTGAAGCCGCCGCAGCGCTTCGCCTTTCTCTACACGCCGAATGGCTACAATCAGCAGACTTTTGCGCCGAAGACGGTGGGCGCGGAGTGGGAGCTGACGCCCGCACTGGAGCCGCTCGCGGGGCTGCGGAAGGAGCTGACGATTTGCACGGGGCTGGACCGCACTTTCGTCGGCGGCACGGGCGTGCATGCGCAGTGCGGGGCGTGCTGGCTCACGAGTTCGCCGCCGAGCGAGACGCTGGATGGCGGCTTCCCGACGAACGCGACGCTCGACCAGATCATCGCCCGCGAGATCGGCGGCGAGACGGCGCTGCCGTCGCTGGAGCTGAGCTGCAATGATTTCACCGACAGCAAGGAGACGCGCTACTACGAGTGCATCTCGTGGGCCGCGCCGGGCTACGCGGCGAACGTGGAGAAAAATCCGCGCGCCGTTTTCCAGCGGCTCTTCGGCACCGCCGGGCGGCCCACGCGCAGCGTGCTGGATGTGGTGCTCGCGGATGCCAAGGCGCTGCAAGCGCGGCTCGGTCGCGCGGATCGCGAAAAGCTCGGCGAGTATCTGGAAAGTGTGCGCGCCACGGAGCATCGCATCGAGCTGGCGGAGAAGGCGGCGAAGCGGGTGCGGAAGCCGCCCATCCCTGAGCCCGCGGGCATTCCCGAGCAGCGCGGCGATTATCTGCGGCTCATGGGCGAGCTGATCGTGCTGGCGTTTCAAAACGATCTCACCCGCGTGGCCTCGCTCATCGTGGACCCGGAGCGCTGGGATTCGCCGCGCATGTTTCACGGCCTTTTCGACAAGCCGCAAAACCACCACGTCCTCACGCACACGAAAGGCGATGAGGCCAAGGCCGCGCTGACGAAGATCGACCGTTTTCACGTCGAGCTTTTCGCCCATGTCGTCGGGCGGCTGCGCAGCATCCGCGAAGGCGAGGGGACGCTGCTGGACTCGTGCTGCGTGGTCATGGGCAGCGGCCTGAGCGACGGCGACACGCACAAATACTCCGACCTCGAAGTGCTCCTCGCGGGCCGCGCCGCCGGTGCGCTCACGCCCGGCGCGCATCATCACTTCGCCGGGGAGGTGCCGCTCGCGAATCTCTGGCTCACGCTCGCGCAATCCGCCGGGGTGAAACGCGAACGCTTCGCCGACAGCACGGGCGCGATCAACGAGCTTCGCGCGTGAGCCGCCGCGTCCTTGCTTTTCTCTGCGCGGTGGCGAGCGCGCATGCCGCGCCCGACTTCGCCCGCGAAGTCTTGCCGCTGCTCGAAGCGCACTGCTTCGACTGCCACGGCGATGAGGCGAAGCCGAAGGGCGGGGTGAATCTGGAACGCTTCGGCACGGACGCGGCGGTGATGGCGGATCGCGAGGTCTGGGCGTCGGTTTTCAACAAGGTGGAGTCGCACCAGATGCCGCCGCCGAAGCGCGACGCGCAGCCCACGGATGCGGAGCGCGCGAAGCTGCTCGCGTGGATCGCGGACATCGCCGCGCGGCCCGATCCGAAGCTGGGCGCGCGCGATCCGGGGCGCGCGGTGCTGCGGCGGCTGACGCGGCTGGAATACAACAACACGGTGCGCGATCTCTTTGGCCTGAAGCTCGACATCTTCGCCTTTCCCGAGCGGCTGCCGGTGGACAAAAAATACTTCGATCCCGCCGCCGGAAAAATGGGCGGGCGGCTGGACATTCCGGTGCGCGAGTTTGGACTGAAATACGCCGTGCTGCTGCCGGACGCTGGGCTGCCGGGCGAGAACCGCGCGGAGCACGGCTTTCACAATCGCGGCGAGGCGATGAACCTCTCGCCGCTGCTGCTGGAGAAATACCTGGCGCTCGGCAGCGCCATCACGCACAGCGCGAAGCTGGCGGAGCTGAGCCCGGTTTTCCGCGCGCTCATCGCCGATCCGGCGGTGCCGCTGCGCGCGGTGGCGAGAGCGGGCGCGCAGCCTGCGGGCGATGCGCCGGTGTTCGATGCGGCGTCGGATTTCGCGCCGAATTTCAACGTGCCGAACGAGGCGCGCGACGGCGATGTGGTGACGACGACTTATCAGCATCGCTTCGGCATCCGCGCCGCGGTGCCGGAGGGCACGGGTGGCGTGTGGGATGCGAACGCGCGCAGCCTCGTGGTGAAGGCGGGCTCGCCGGTGCGCGTGAAATTCGGGATCGACCGGGAGAAGGCGCTGGTCATCACGCCGCGCGAGGACATGTGGATCGCGGGTTTTTCGACGGCGACCGAAACGTCGGGCGAATCGCTTTTCACCAACAGCACGAAGGGCGCGAAACAGCTCACGCTTGCGCTCGCGGTCGAGGGCGGGCAGCCGGGCGAGGGCGTGACCGAGCTGGGGTTGTGCGTGCTCAGCCGCAAAGGCGAGGGCGGGCCGGTGACGGTGACGGTGCGCTTCACCGGCGGCGGGACGGCGCGGCTCACGCACAAAATCCCCGTCGGCGAGGGCGCGGGGAATACGTTCTTCGGCTTCCGCGCGCCGGAGGGGCAGCACCTCACGGAGCTGCTGCTCGACGGCTCGCAATTCAGCGGCAGCTATGTGCTGGCGGACGATCTCGGCTTTCTCACGAAGCGCATCGCGGTGCCGGAGGAGAAGGGCGGGGTCGTGGTGAAAGTGTCGTCGGGCGACCGGCAGCGGATCGTGCGCGAGCGGCTCGGTGGGTTTCTCGCGCGGGCGTTCCGGCGTCCGGTGGAAGCGCGTGAGGTCGAGCGTTACGCGGGCGTTTTTTCCGATGCGCAAAAGGCGGGCGCAAATTTCGAGGGCGCGATGCGCGGGGCGTTGGGCGTGGTGCTGGCTTCGCCGGATTTTCTCTATCTCTCCGAGGCGGCGCAAAATGGCCCTGCGGTGCGCTCGCTCAACGATCACGAACTGGCGAACCGGCTCGCGTATTTCCTGTGGTCCGCGCCGCCGGACGCCGAGCTGCGCGCCGCCGCGGATGCGGGCCGGCTGCGCGGCGACCTCGCGCAGCAGACGCGCCGGATGCTGCGCGATCCGCGGGTGCGCGAGCTGGGCGAATCCTTTGCAGTCCAATGGCTGCGGCTCGATCAGCTTTTCACTGCGAAGCCCGATCCGAAGCTGTTCAAGGGCTTTTATTCCGGCCAGCAGGGCAAGGTCACGCTGCACAGTCCGATGCTCGTGGAGGCGCTGCTGCTCTTCGAGACGGTGCTCGTGGAGGATCGCAGCATCCTCGATTTCGTGAACGCGGATTACACTTGGCTGAACCCGCAGCTCGCGCGGCTCTACGCGCTCGAGGCCGCGCTGCCCGCCGGGGCGCTGGCGAAGCGGCCCGGCGACGACAGCACGCTCGTCAGCGCGAAGACCAACAGCGCGTGGTGGCGCGTGGCGCTGCCGGAAAAATCGCGCGGCGGTTTCATCACGATGGGCGCGCCGCTGACCGTCACGTCGCTCCCGTTTCGCACGAGCCCGGTGAAGCGCGGCGCGTGGCTGCTGGAGACGGTTTTCAACCGCCCGCCGCAGGAGCCGAAGATCGCCTTCGTGCTCAAGGACGCGGAGAAAACGTCGGCGACGGCGCAGAGCGTGCGGCAGAAATTCGAGCTGCATCGCAACCAGCCCGCATGCTTTTCCTGCCACATCCGGCTCGATCCGCCGGGCTTCGCGCTGGAGGCGTTCGACCCCATCGGCGCGCGCCGCACGCGCGACGGCCAGCAGCCGGTGGACGCGCATGCGGAGTGGAATGGCCGCGCGTTCGACGGCCCGGCGGGCTTCAAGGCGGCGCTGATGGAAAAGCCGGAGGAGTTTGTGCGCGGGTTCATCGAGCACCTGCTGAGCTACGCGCTGGGGCGGAAGCTGGAGATTTACGACATGCCCACGGTGCAGGAAATCCAGAGCGCGGCGGCGAAGGATGGCTACCGGTTCAGCGCGATCATTGATGGGATCGTGGCGAGCTATCCGTTTCGGAATGTGCGGGAAAAGTAGCTTGGGAAAAATCTCGACGCGGGGATGCCAGCCGTCACGTATCTGCGCATGAAGTTTCTCCTCACCGCCCTCACTCTCACTGCGCTGCTTGGCGGCGCGTCCGCTTTCGCCGCCGATGCGCCGGCGAATGAAAACAAGGCCACGCCGCCCGCGCGGATCAAGGTGGCGAAAGGTTTTGCGGTCGAGCTGCTCTACTCGGTGCCCGCGGAGGAGCAGGGCTCGTGGATTTCGCTTTGCACGGATGACAAGGGGCGCATCTACGCGGGCGACCAGTATGGCGCGATCTACCGCTTTCCTGCGCCGGCACCGGGCCAGCCGCTCGATCCGGCGACGATTCAGAAAGTGCCCGCGCCGATCAAGGCGGCGAACGGGATGCTGTGGGCGTTTGGCGCGCTGTGGGTGGGGGTGAATGATTATGAGAACGCGGAGAATTGCGGGCTGTACCGGGTGACGTCGTCGAAGGATGACGACGTGCTGGACAAGGTGGAAAAAATCCGCGGCATGGAGGCGCGCGGGGATCATGGGGTGCATGCGGTGGTGCTCGCGCCGGATGGGAAATCGCTCTTTCTCGTCTGCGGCAACGGGGCGAAGGCGACGGACGTAAACACGTCGAGCGTGCCGCGGGTGTGGGGCGAGGATCATCTGCTGCCGCGGATGCCGGACGGGCGCGGCTTCATGCGCGATGTGCTCGGGCCGGGCGGGACGATCTACCGCATCTCGCCCGACGGGCAGGTGTGGGACAAGTATGCGACGGGCTTCCGCAATATCTACGACGCGGCGTTCAACCGCGACGGCGAGCTTTTCACCTACGACGCGGACATGGAGTACGACTTCAATACGCCGTGGTACCGCCCGACGCGCGTCTGCCATGTGGTGAGCGGCGCGGAGTACGGCTGGCGCAATGGCGCGGGCAAACGGCCCGAGTGGTATCCCGACAATCTGCCGCCGGTTTTCAACATCGGGCCGGGCTCGCCGACGGGCGTGACCTTTGGCTACGGCGCGAAATTTCCCGCGAAGTATCAGGAGGCGATGTTCATCCTCGATTGGAGCTGGGGAAAAATCTACGCGATGCAGCTCCAGCCGAAGGGCGGCAGCTACACGGCGGTGAAGGAGGAGTTTCTCTCCGGCACGCCGCTGCCGGTGACGGACGCGATCATCCACCCGCAGGACGGCGCGATGTATTTCGCCATCGGCGGGCGGAAGGTGCAGTCGGGGCTTTATCGCGTGACCTACACCGGCGCGGAGTCCACCGCGCCGCACAATCCGCCCGGCGCGAAGTCGGTGGAGCGCGAGCTGCGGCATCAGCTCGAGGCGCTGCATCTCGATCCGCGACCGGAGGGCGTGGCGCTGGCTTGGCCGCATTTGGGAAACGCGGATCGCTTTCTGCGCTGGGCGGCGCGCACGGCGGTGGAGCATCAGCCGCTGGAGCGGTGGGCGGACGCGGCGCTCGCGGAAAAGAATCCTGCCGTCCAAGTCGAGGCGCTGCTGGCGCTGGCGCGGGTGAGCGGGATCGATCCGCTGCATCGTCAGCCGAGCGATCCGCCGGTGGACGCGGCGATGGGGGCGAAGCTGTTCGAGGCGCTCGGGAACCTTGATTGGAACAAGCTCGGCGAGGAGCAGCGGCTCACGCTCGTGCGGACGATCGAGATCGTCTGCGTGCGTTTCGGCGCACCCGACGCGGCGCAGACGCAGCGGTTCATCGCGCAGCTCGACCCGCATTTTCCCGCGCCCACGCGCGAGCTGAACTGGCTGCTCGGCGAGACGCTGGCTTTTCTCCAAGCGCCGAACACCGCGGCGAAAGCCCTGGCGCTCATCGAGCGCGCGCCGACGCAGGAGGAGCAGATGGAATACGCGCGCGACATCCGCTTTCTCAAAACCGGGTGGACCACCGAGCTGCACACGCGCTACTTCGCGTGGTTTGAGAAAGCCGCGAGCTACCGGGGCGGCGCGAGCTTTGAAAAGTTCATCGAGTTCATCCGCAACGACGCCGTGGCCAGCCTCACCGACGCCGAGAAGACCGCGCTCGCCGACGTGCTCGCGAAAAAACCCGAGCGCAAATCCGCGCTCGAAGCCGCGGCCAGCGCGCTCGCCGGGCACACGCCGACGGCGTGGACGCTCGAAGAACTCACCGCCGCCGCGAACACCGGCATGAAGGGGCGCAGCTTCGAGACGGGGCGCAAAATGTTTGGCGCGGTGGGCTGCTTCACCTGCCACCGCTTTGGCAATGAAGGTGGCATGACCGGCCCCGACCTCACCCTCGCAGGCGGGCGCTATAACGCGCGCGACCTGCTCGATAACATCATCAATCCGAGCAAGGAGATTAATGAGCAGTTCGTCCCCACGATCCTCACGAAGCAGGACGGCACGCAGATCATCGGCACCATCGTCAATCTGAACAACGCCAGCGTGACCGTGAACACCGACCCGTCCGACCCGTGGCAGCGCGTGGATGTGAACCGCGCCACCGTCAAAAGCATCGAGCCCTCGAAGGTCTCGCTCATGCCGCCGGGGTTGCTGAATATCCTGACGAAAGACGAAGTGCTCGACCTCGTGGCCTACGTCCTCAGCGGCGGCGATGCGAAGAACGCGATGTTTGCGAAATGAAGCCCGCTGCGCGGAAAAAACGAATTGGCCAGGACGGGGCTTTGCGCCAGTTTCCGCCATGACTTACGCCGAAATCCGCGAATCGTTGCCGAGCCTGAGCAAAGAGGAGCGTGAGGAACTCGCGCTCGATCTCAAGGCGCTGGCCTTGCTCGATGACCCCGCGTATCTCGCGGAAATCACCCGCCGAGGCGACCGGCGCGGCGCGGGGACGGCGATCACGGACGCCGAGCTGCGTCGGCTCCTGGAGGCGCGGCAGCAGGCGGCCTGAATGCCGGGCGTCGCCTACACGCTGAGCGATCTGGCGCTCAATGGGTTGCTGGCTTGCGCCGGAGCGGATTTCCAAAGGGTGGTCGCAGCCTTTGAGCAAATTGGCGCTGGATGCCAATACGCCCGGCGTTTTCGTTTTGCGTGATGGGGCGAACCGCCCGCTGCATCAACTGCGCACCGGTCGTTTCGTGATCCTTTTCTACCCGCGGATCGCCGACCTTCCGCCCTACATCGTGGATTTGGTCAAGTTGCAGGAACATTTCGCGTTTCGGTAACCGCCACCCGCCGTGCAAGACGCCCGCGTTCAGCGCGGCGTCGGCGGGGTTCCGTCGGGAATGGCGGGAGCGTGGGTCTCGGCGGGCGCGGCGGGTTTGAGCAGGTTTTTGATGACGCCGGTGGCGATGACGGTGATGAGCGCGAAGATGACCGCGGCGGCGATGATGAGGGCGATCCTGTAGCGGTGGAGCCACTGCGCGAAGAGCCGCCCGAGGGTGAGCTGCGTGGGATCCTGGAAGCTGTCCTTGAACACATCCACGCGGGTTTGGAATTCGCGGACGGAGTGGAATTTGTCCGCCGCTTTCGTGTCGAGCGCGCGGCGGGCGACGGCGACGAGGGTGCGGACGCTTTCGTCGGCGGCCCAGTGCGGGCTGGGTTTCGCGTGGCCGCGCGTGGGGCGCGCGCCGGGATGGGCGGCGGGGGATTCGTCGGGGGATTCGAGGGTGACGATTTCGTAGAGCAGCCGGCCGAGGGCGGCGATGTCCTCGTGGAGATCGAGCTCCCGGCCATGCAGGGCGCGCGGCAGCCGCCATTGGGTGACAAAGACTTCGCCGAAATCGCCGAGCACGATGCACTCGGACCGCACGCCGCCGTGGGTGATGCCCTGGGCGTGGGCATAGGCCAGCGCGTCGCAGACTTTGTGGAAAATGGCGAGCAGCCGCTTGAGCGTGAAGTGCAGCATCGCGCCGGTCTTGGCGTGTTCGAGCTGGTCGAGCATGTCGCGCATGGTCATGCCGCGCACGGCTTTCATGGTGTAGAAAACCTGGCCGGTGCCGCTGATGCCGACCTCGTAGATGGCGGGAATATTCGGGTGCTGGAGCCGCGCGAGGCGGCGCGCTTCGTCGAGCAGATCGCGCCTTTGCTCGACGGAGGTTTCGAGGTCGCGGATGACTTTGATTTCCACGTCGCGTCCGAGGATCAGGTCTTTCGCGTTGCAGATGGTGTGCAGCCCGTCATCGGCCACGGCGTTGGCGAGTTCGTATTTGCGGTTGGCGGGCAGGCCGAGCGCGGCGACCTCGCGCTGCTGGGCCTCCTGGAAAGGGGCGAGCGCGGTGAGCGCGGCGTCGCGTTCCTGCGCGGCGGCGTCGCGCTCGCTGGCGCGCTCTTCGATTTCGCGGCGGTGGCTGGCGATGGCGGCATCGAGCTGGGTCACGGCGTCGATGCGGCCCTGGAGCAGGGTGACGCGATCCATGCCGAGCGACTTGAGCGCGAGGTCGAGCTTGGCGGCGGCCTCGTCGCCGGCCCGGAGCAGGACTTTGCGCTCCTCGCCGAAGAGGGCGCTCTGCCGGCTCTGCGCGCTGCGCAACTCCTCGATCTGCGCGAGCGCTTCGGTGCGCTGTTTGGCGAGGCTCTCGCACTCGCGGGCGCGGAGATCCACCTGCTTGCCGAGGGTCTGTCTTTCGTGCGAGAGCTCGGCGTAGGCTTCCTCGCGCTCGCGGGTGAGGGTGTCGCGCTCCTCGGTGAAAAAGTCGATCTGCTTGCGCCAGGCCTGGCGGTCGCGTTCGAGGAGGGAGCGGGCTTCGTCGCATTCGTCCACGATCGCGCCCTGCTCGCGCCGCGCGGTTTCGAGATCGAGGCGGTGGGCGTTGTTGAGCGCTTCGAGGTAGCCGCGCAGTTCATCGCGCGCGGCGGTGAGGGTGGCGCATTCCGCGGTCAGCTTTTCGACCTGCTGGTCGTGGGTTCCGCGAAAGGTGGAGTGGGCGGCGAGATGCCGGTCGTGCTCTTTCGCCAGCTCATCGCGCTGGCCGGTGACGGCGGCGAGGGCGGCGGCGCTGGCCTCGCGCGCTTTGGCAAACTGCGCGGAGATTTCGGTGCGGTCGCGGAGCGCGGTGTCGCGTTCGCCGGTGAGCGCGGCGAGCGCGGTCTGGTGCTGGCTGCGGGTCTCGGCCAGCGTGGAGGCGAGTTCGGCGAGTTCCGCGGCGAGCTTTTCATTGCGCCCGATGTGCGCCCGGACCTCGCGCGTGTGGGCCTCCTGCGCGCGGGCGGCCTCGGCGGTGAGCGCGTCCCGCGCGCGGGTGAGTTCGTCGCGTTCGCGGGTGAGGGTCTCGATGGTCTGGTGTCCGCTTTCGCGCAGCTCCGCGAGCTGCGCGGCGAGCTGGTCGCGTTCGGCGGCGGCGTCGTCGCGCTGTTTGCTGAGCAGGGCGATTTCCGTGCGGAAATGCTCGCGCTCGGCGGCGAAGGCCTCGAGATCGCGGCGGTGTTCCCCGCGGGCGGCGGTGAGCTGCGCGGTGGTGTCGTCCCGCGCGCGGGTCAGCTCTTCGCGCTGGTGGCTGAGGTCGGCGATTTCTTGCGCGTGGCTTTCACGGAACTGCGCGAGCGCGGCGGCGATGCGCTGCTGCTCTCCGGCGACGTGATCGTGGCGGTCGGTGATGGCCTGGAGGGCCTGCGCGTGCTGCTGCGCCGCCTTCGCGAGCTGCGCGGTGAGGGCTTCGCGTTCGCCGAGGAGGTTTTCGCGAGCGCGGGTCTGGGCCTCGGTTTCGGCGCGGTGTTTGTCGTGGGCCTGCGCGAGGTGGGTGGCCAGTTGCTCGCGCTCGGCGGCGAGGGCGTCGCGCTGCGCCTGCACGGTCTCGAGTTTCTGGCGGTGATGCTCGCCGGCCTGGCCGAGCTGTGCGCTGAGGTGGCTGCGCTCGCGGTCGAGGATTCCGAGCGCCCGCGGATGCTCCTCCGCGGCCTGCGCGAACTGCGCGGCGAGGCTGTCGCGCTCCGCCGCCGTCTGATCGCGCTCGCCGGTGAGCGCCGCGATTTTCTGCGAAAGCTCCGCGCGTTCGTGCTCCAGGCTGGCGGCGAGCCGGTCGCGCTCGGCGGCGAGGGCGTCGATTTCCCGGCGCAGGTTGGCGACCAGCTCGGAGCGCGCCTTGCGCTCGAGGTCGAGGTCGGAGGTCAGGCGGTCGCGCCGCTGGATCGCCTGGTCGCGCTCCTGGGCCATGAAGACGATCTCCTGCTCGTAGGCGTGCGGCGGATTCGGCGTCCGCGTTTGGGCCGCGTTCAAATCCTGCGTGAGCCGGTCGCGTTCGCCGGCGAGGGTGTCGATTTTTTTCCGATGACCCTGCTCGGCATCGGCGAGCTGCCGGGCGAATTCGTCGCGCGCCTTGCGGGCCGTGGCGAGGTCGGCGGCGAGCTTTTCGCGCTCCCTGGCCCACGCGGCGTCGGCATTGCGGGCCGGGGCCGTCGTCGCGGTCTGCAGCGCCTGCATCTGCTGCGTGTGCTTTTCCTCCGCCGCCGCGAGGCGCCGCTGAATGGTGTCGCGCTCCGCCGCCGCCTCGGCCGCCGCGCGCAGGGCTTCGAGTTCCTTGCGCCGGTTTTCCCTGGCCTCGGTCAGCTCGGCGAGCGCCCGGTCCCGGTGCTCGGTGAGCGCGCCGATTTCCGCGGAGACCGCTGCCGCTTCCTTCGTCCGGCCCTCGCGGATTTGGCCCAGCTCTTCCAGGGCTTTCTCGCGCAGCCGGATGGCTCCCTCCAGCTCCGCGCAGAGCGCTTCAAAAAGTTTCTTCTCCCGGACCTCCGGGATGGAATCTCCGGCGGCGTCTTCGAGGAGGAGTGCGGCGGGAGCGGACATGGGGGAGGATGCAGGGTTTCACCGCGCCGGGGGAGCTGCTCCGGCGGGAGTTTTCGAGGCGGTCCGCGGGTTGCTCATAATTCCATTTTCGGGAGCAGGTTAAGGCGGGTCGCCGGGTTCTGCCAAGCCGCATCTTGCGGAGCAAAAAGGGCGCGTGAAGTCCGCGCCGCCCATGCGGGGACGAGGCCGCACAGTCCGCTCGTGTCTTGGAAAAAACTCCGGCGGCATCTTTCCGGCTAAGGGCTGGCGGGCCGCGCGCCGACTCGCTAGCGTGCCGCACTTTCCATTTTCATGTCCGCACCGTCCGATCCCGCCGCCGCTTTTTTGCGCCCTTTTTTCCACGGCCTGCTGCACCGCCGCGTGACGGTGCGGCCCACGCCGCGGGGCTGGCTGGCGCTGCTCCTCGCGGTGGGGCTGGCCGGCGGGGTGGTGCTGCGCTGGCTGCCCCAGTTTCTCGAGGTGCAGGATCCGGTGCCGGGCGGGGTGCTGGTGCTGGAGGGCTGGGCCAATGACGATGTCCTCGGGCGGGCCAGGCAGGAATACGCGAAGGGCGGCTACCTGGTGTGGTGCGTGACCGGCGAGCCGCTCGACAAAAGCGGGCCGCTCATCGAATACCGCGACTTCGCTACGCTGACGGTCGCCAATTTCGAGAAGCTCGGCGGCACCCCCGGCACGCTCCATCCGGTGACGTGGAAAAGTGTGCGCCGCGACCGCACCTACGCCTCGGCGCTGGCGCTCAAAAGCTGGCTGCGGGAGCGCGGGCTGCCGGCGGAAAAAGTCAACGTCGTGACCAAAGGCGTGCATGCGCGCCGCAGCCGGCTGCTCTATGAAAAAGCCTTCGGCGCGGGCACCCGCGTCGGGGTCATCGCGGTGCCGGAGCTGGACTTCGACGTGAACCGCTGGTGGACCACCAGCGGGGGCTTCCGCGCGGTGGTGGATGAAAGCGTGGCCTACATCTACGCGCGCTGCTTTTTCCGCGGGCGCTGACGGGCCGCGCGCGCCGTTTGACCTGTTGACCCCGGCGCGCGCGCTGGCATATTCGCCGCCCTTTTCCCATGCCCCTCTCCCGCACCCGCAACTTCTGCATCATCGCGCACATCGACCACGGGAAAACCACGCTCTCCGACCGGCTGCTGCAAATGACGGGCACCGTCGCCGACCGCGACGCGCAGGATCAGCATCTCGACGCGATGGATCTGGAGCGCGAGCGCGGGATCACCATCAAGATGCACCCCGTCGCCATGACCTATAAGGCGAAGGACGGGCACACCTACAAACTGAACCTCCTCGACACGCCGGGGCATGTGGATTTCGCCTACGAAGTCTCGCGCTCGCTGGCCGCGTGCGAAGGCGCGCTGGTCATCGTGGATGCCGCGCAGGGCGTGGAGGCGCAGACCGTGGCCACGGTGCATCTCGCGAACAAACAGGGGCTCACGATCGTGCCGGTGATCAACAAGATCGACCTGCCGAACGCCGACATTCCGACCGTCAAAAAGCAGCTCGAGGAAATCCTCTCGATCCCCGCCGAAGAGGCCATTCTCGCCAGCGCCAAGGCGGGCATCGGCATCGAGGAAATCCTCGAAGCCGTGATCGCCCGCATCCCCGCGCCAAAGAAATGGGACGACGAAAAAATCCGCGCGCTGGTCTTCGATTCCACCTTCGACACCTACCGCGGCGTGGTCACCTACGTGCGCATGATGAGCGGCTCGATCCGCGCCGGCGACGGGGTGAAGATGATGAGCAACAACCGGCCCTACGAGGTGAAAGAGGTCGGCGTTTTCCGCCCAAAAATGCACGCCATGACCGTGCTCCACGCGGGCGACACCGGCTACGTCATCGCCAATATCAAGACGACCTCGGAGATCAAAATCGGCGACACCCTCACCGGCACGCACCAGCCCGCGACCGAGCCGCTGGCCGGTTTCCAAGTGGTGCAGCCGATGGTCTTCAGCGGCATCTACCCGATCAACACCGCCGACTTCGAGCACCTCAAGGCGGCCATGGGCAAGCTCCAGCTCAACGACTCCAGCTTCGTCTTCCAGGCCGAATCGAGCGTCGCGCTCGGCTTCGGTTTTCGCTGCGGCTTCCTCGGGCTGCTGCACATGGAGATCATCCAGGAGCGGCTCCGGCGGGAGTACAACATGGACATCATCGCCACGTATCCGTCCGTCATTTACGAGGTCGAGAAAACCAACGGCGAGATCCTCACGGTGGACAACCCCGAGTTCCTGCCGGATGCCAGCGTCATCGCGGAAATTCGCGAGCCCATCGTGAAATGCTTCATCATGGTGCCCAACGAATACATCTCCGCGCTCATGCAGCTCATCATGGACAAGCGCGGCCTCCTCGACCACACCGAGACGCTCGACAGCAAGCGCGTGATGCTCTCCTGCGTCCTGCCGCTCAATGAGATCGTCGTCGATTTCAACGACAAGATTAAGTCGCTCACCCGCGGCTACGGCTCCATGGACTACGAGCACGCCGGCTATCGCGCCGAGAAACTGGTGAAGCTCGACATCCTCGTGAATGGCGAGCCCGTCGATGCCTTCAGCTCCATCGTCCATCGCGACAAAGCCGAGGCCCGCGGCCGCCAGCTCGCCGCGAAGCTCAAGGAAGTCATCCCCACGCAGCTCTATCAGGTCGCCATCCAGGCGGCCATCGGGGGAAAGATCGTCGCCCGCGAAAGCGTCAGCGCCTCGCGCAAGGACGTGACCGCGAAATGCTACGGCGGCGACATCAGCCGGAAACGCAAGCTTTTGGAAAAGCAGAAGGAGGGAAAGAAGCGCATGAAATCCATCGGCCGCGTGAACATCCCGCAGGAAGCCTTCATCGCCGTCTTGAAAACAAACTGATGCGCACGCTCGCCGCCCTCGCCCTCGCGCTGCTCCTCGCCGGCTGCGCCAAAGACAACGAAGACCGCGCCTTTTTCAACGACGGCTGGCTGAAGCCCGAGGAGGCCGCCAACCGCCGGATGTACGGCCTGCGCCCGCCGGTCGCGCCGGAAAAAGCCGGCGAGCCCGGCGAGCCCGCCGTGCGCTGAGGTCGCCGGGGGGCAGGATTTTCTGCTAAATCGTTAACCCGTTTGAGGGGGACGAATTTGTTGCGACGACGTTTTTTTGAAATACATTGTGCATGCTGTGTGTCTGAATTGTCACCCATTTATCCCTTGTTGGCCGGGCCACCCCGGTCGATTTTCACCTCAAATGAAGATTTTCCCATCCATGAGCGAAGTTTTTTCCCCTCCGTGGTTCCAAAACCGCGAAGTCGCGGTTTCCGGCGGAGCGCCCATGCGGACGGCGGTGCGCCGGAGAGCAAGAGGCGCGTTTTCGCTCGTCGAAGTCGTCCTCGCCATCGGCATTGTCTCCTTCGCGTTCGTCGGGCTGTTTGGGCTGCTGCCGGCCGGCCTGAGCATTTTCCGCCAGGCGATGGACAATTCCGTCGGTTCCCAGATCGTGCAGCGCCTCGTCAATGAGGCCCAGCAGACCGACTTTCCCACGCTGACCGCGGCGGCGACGGCGCTGCGTTACTTTGACGAACAGGGCAATGAAGTCACCGCAGCCAATGATTCGATTTATACCGCCGAAGTCTCGGTGAAGGCAAAAACCAAAGTGCCGAGTGCGACAGACCGTGAAACGGAGAGTCTGGCCACGGTGACGATCAGACTCGCCAACAATCCAGGGCACAAAACATCGCCCTTCGATGCCGGCAGCAACGTGCCTTACACGACCTACTCCGCCCTCATCGCCAAGAACCAATGAGCCGCGCCTGTTTAAGTAACTCTCCGAAAAGCAGCGGCTTTACGCTGGTTGAGCTGCTGGTCTCCACCGCCTTGATCGCCCTGGTTGCGCTTCTCCTGGTGACGATGACGAACTCCACCGCCTCGACCTGGCGTTATACCACCGGGCGGATCGAGCAGTTCCGGGGTGCCGATACCGCGTTTGAAGCCATGACGCGACGCTTGAGCCAGGCGACGCTCAATACTTACTGGGACTACGACAGTCCGACGAAACCCACGAAATATCTGCGCCAGTCCGACCTGCGCTTCATCGCGGGCGGCATGACAGTAGCCGGTGGTGGTGCCAAACCGCTTCTCACCAACAGCCCGGTGCGGCGTCCCACGCAGGGCGTCTTTTTCCAGGCGCCGCTCGGCTACGTGGATGATGCGGCCAACTTCAGCGGGCTGGATAACCTGCTCAATACCTGGGGTTACTACGTCGAGTTTCGCGACGAAGCGCTCGCCCGCCCCGCCTTTGTTACCCAGAGCCCGCGCTACCGCTACCGGCTCATGGAACTCATGCAGCCGTCCAACTCCCTGTCCATCTACCAATGGACTTCCCCACCGATCCGTCCAACGACTCCTTATACCGCCAAAGATTGGTTTTCCGCTGCGCTGCCCACCTCCGCCGTGGCCCCCGTCGCGACCACGCCGCCCCCGCCGCCGCTGCTCGTCCATGCGCTGGCCGATAATGTGATCGCCCTGGTGGTGCTGCCGAAACTGTCCAAAAAAGACGAAACGTCCACCGTCAAGACGCTTTCCAAGAATTATTCCTACGACTCCACCTCCACCAATGCCGATGCGGACATCAACCCGAAGAGCCAGTTGCCACCCATTGTGCAAGTGACCCTGGTGGCCATTGACGAAACCTCCGCCGCCCGCATGGCCAATGGACTCACTCCACCGGCCTTGGATGCTTCCCTGGATGCCATTTTTTTGGATTCCACAAAGTTTGACGACGATCTGAAGACGCTCCAGAAAACATTAACCGATCAACGGATCGGTTATCGGGTCTTCACCAGCAACGTCAGCATTCGCGGCGCGAAATGGAGCCGAAAGTAACGCTTATGAAACACTCGCAAAAGTCCAAGCCGGAGGGCATCGCCCTCGTCATCGTCCTGTCATTTTTGGTTCTCATCTCGGTCATCATCCTCGCCTTCTTTTCGAGCGTCAGCACCGAACTCACCAATTCCAAAGCCGTGGCGAATTCGGCCTCGACCCATCAGTTGGCGGATTCCGCAGTGAACGTGGTCATGGCGCAAATCGTCGATGCCACCAAGGGACAGGATTCAACCTCCAACACGACCCTGGCCTGGGCTTCGCAACCGGGCATGATCCGCACGTTCGACACCTCGGGAACGCCGAAGGATTTCTTCAAACTGTATTCCTCCGATCAAATGACGGTTCCCGGCACGGATTTCAAGGCGGACACGGAAACGCCGCCGGCGGAATGGAGCAAGGCCGACAATGCCGGCCTTTACACCGATCTCAATCAGCCGGTGCTCACGGCCGACCCAGCCGGTCTGATTCAGCCCGACTCCACCAAGCCCGGCAAGTATTCCGCCGTTTACCCCATTGTCGATCCGTTCGCGGAAGGGACGGTCGATGGTTTCAAGCTTACCAGCCGGCCGGGTTATGCCGATGCCAAGCTTCCAGCTCCCAGCTATAACCCGGCGCAGGCCACGTCCAAGGATCAGACCGCAAACCCCGCCCCGATGCCGGTGAAATGGCTGTACGTCCTTAAAGATGGAACTCTCAAGCCCGCGTCCAACCCGAGCGCGGGAAACGTCGATGTGGCGGGTGCCACGGCGGCCAATCCCATCGTCGGACGCATCGCCTTCTGGGCCGATGACGAAACCGCCAAGGTCAATATCAACACCGCTTCCGAAGGCACATACTGGGACGTGCCCCGAATTTACTCCAAACAAGACTTTGGCGAATACGCCTCCAATTCTCATGGATTCTCAATGTGCCAGCCTGTGCAGCATGAGTATCAGCGCTATCCCGGCCACCCGGCCACGACCTGCCTGAGCCCCGTTTTTCGATCACTGCTTCCTGTTCCGCTTCCTTACTACCCAAATAATCCCCAGGCCGCCGATTCCACCCAACTCGACCCATATTATAAAATCGCCCCGCGGATCGGATTGGCCGGGGGGGGCGGAGGTGGGTCACTAGGCGGATCGACAACACTGGACGCCACTACTCCCGTAATGAGCACGGACACGGATCGGCTCTATGCTTCCGTCGATGAACTGATGTTCACCCCTTCGCTCTCGGGCGTCTCCCGCATCCCCAATACGGCGACGAATGCTGTGCCGGTCAAGATCACCAAGGGGGTTTTGGAAAAGGCGAAGTTCTTCATCACTGCTAATAGCTCCGCGCCGGAAACTACTCTCTACAATACTCCGCGTGTGGCGGTGTGGCCAATCTCCACCACGGACTCCCCCACCACGCGCACGGCGTATGACTCCCTGCTGGCGTTCTGCTCGACCATCGGAGGCAAGGGATACTATTTCACGCGTTCCGATGCGCGCAGTGGAACGACTGATTACGCAGGGCGAAACAAGGAGTTGTATGCGTATCTGCAAAAACTGACGGAAAAGGACGTGCCGGGCTTTGGCGACAATTTTCTCAAGAAGTATCCGGCGGGGCCGCTCGGAGCGACGGACCGCGACCAAATTTTGACTTATATGTTCGATTACATTCGCAGCACCAACCTTCAGTACAGGAGCAGCGGTGTGAAATCTTTTACGCCTGTTTTCGACATATCGAATAATAAGCAACCAATCGCTGGTGCTGGGGAAGTTATCCCGATCAGGATTGGCCAGACTCAGGGATTTGGCCGTTTCTACAGTATCACTTCGGCGAATCTTCTCTTTTATGGAACCCACGCGACTTCGGGCAAAGTGGATAAAATGCGGGCGGTTTTCTTCTTTGCCTTTACCACACCCATGCAGGGCCTTGCCTGCATGAGAAGTCAGCTCAAATACGAAGTGACTCAGGGTTTGGATGGCTTCAAGGCCAATGGCGAGAGCATGAATTTCAAGCCGGGAGGCACCAATTATATCGACATGGCTGATTTGCTAATGTTTCATGGCCGCGGTGTCGGAGGAACGGAGAGTCCGTGGATGGCTATTCGTTACAAACCGTTTAACGACACCGACGCAGGCGGAGCCGCGGACAACAAGTATCCGTTCTTTTCTTTTAAGGACGTTGATGTGAAAGGAACTGATTTTGCATTTACATCAGACAATGAGATCATCGTAAAAATTCGGACGGCAGACACGGATCAGGTGATACAAACCGTGCATTTTTCGTTTCCCAAGGGGCAGTTCGCGGTTCCGACCGGTGTCGTTAACGCAAGCTTCGGCACCCGCACCGGTGGTGAGTACACGAATCTTGTAAATGCTGCGGATACGATTGTCGCCCTGCAGGTAACGGGTGCAAACGGTAACGACCCCGAAAAAGCAGATGATCCCACGGCTGGCGACATCCGCATGACGGCATCACTAATTGACGTTCCGGCGAGCCGCTTTCGCGCGGATAACAATTACAAAACTCCAAAGATTCAAAAGGCGCATTGTCTGGTGCAGTCCACCGGCACGAATTTCGACGGAGCAATATATGGCAAACTGGCCGATGTTCCCGAGCCTGCTTACAAACAACCCAACCACGACCGTCATCCGGACGTGCCCAGCCGAGTTTCAAAAGCCGTCCAGCGCAAGGATGGCGGGCCCGGCGATTGGGACACAGGCTTTGGCGATCAAAAAGACGGTGCCTATATCAACAAGCCCGATGAGGGTGATACCGCTTTTGGGGGTGATACGAGTGGGCATACCCGGTTGCCATATATGCTGGGTTATAACCAAGGTTTTGCCTCGGCGACCAATACCTATTTTTCGCCTAACCGGCAGATTCCCTCCCCACTGATGTTTGGTTCGATTCCTACGGGTGTGCAGCGGATGCTTCCCTGGCAGACTCTCCTTTTCCACCCGCGCCCTGAAGATACCAGCCACCCTGGCAATCAATCCCCGAAAGACCATCTGCTCGCCGATTTGTTCTGGATGCCCGTGGTCGAACCGTATGCGATCAGCCAGCCCTTTGCCACGAATGGCAAGATCAATATGAATTACCAGATCATGCCTTTCACCTATATCAACCGCGCCACAGGCCTGCAGGCGGTGATGAAATCCACTAGGTGCGCGGCACTAGCCTTGTCCGACTCCCAGGTTTATAAGCCGCTCGACGCCACGGGGGCTGGCATGACTCCAACGGCACCAGACCGTCGGCAGCCCATTGATTTGACAGCTACCCTGAAAGCCTTCGACACCAAGTTTGCGAAGCCAGATAACAGCGCGAACATCTTTAAGTCCGCCTCGCAGATTTGTGAGATGAATCTTGTTCCACCCAATGAGACGGATGCCTCGATGGCGGCGTTTTGGAAAACGAAGTTTGCCTTTACCGGAGACAACCTGCGGGAGAAGCCCTATGTCGATCTCTATTCGCGGCTGACGACCAAGTCGAACACCTTCACGGTGCATGTGCGCGTGCAGGCTTTGAAAAAGGCACCGGGCACAGACCCGGCTAAGTGGGATGCAGGCAAAGACAGGGTCGTGGGAGAATATCGCGGGTCGTCGATTCTGGAGCGCTATATCGACGTGAACGATCCGAACCTGCCGGACTTCGCGACCAAGTTCGCGAGCAACCCGTCAGACAGCGCGCTGAATATCGACCAATACTACAAGATGCGCGTGGTCAGCACGAAGCGGTTTGCTCCTTAAAGCGACCGATCCTTAGATGAAGATATTCCTCTCCACGACCGAAACTTTCTCTCCTGCCTGGGTAACAGGCGGGAGCGAGGCGGATTCACGGGAAGCGCCGGCACGGACTTCGGCACGCCGGAGGGCGCGGGCGGCCTTTTCCCTCGTCGAGGTCGTTCTCGCCATCGGCATCGTCGCCTTCGCCTTCGTCGCGCTTTTCTCGCTGCTCCCGATCGGGATGGGCGTCTTCCGCGAAGCTATGGATACCTCGGTCAGCGCACAGATCGTCCAGCGAATCGTCAGCGATGCGGAGGAGACGGACTTCGACGTTTTGAAGGACGACCCGGGCAATTCGAAGGGCGGCGATGGCAATTACTTTGCTCTACCGCTCCGCTACTTCGACGATCAGGGCACGGAGGTTAAAGTGGCCAGCCCCGGTTCACCGTCGGACACGGAGAAACGGAAGATCCTCTATTGGGTGCGGGTGCGCGGAACTTTTCCCGGAAAATCAGACCCTTCGGCCCATTCGAGCGATTACCCGACTTCCCTCCCCTCGAAACCGGGGGTGAGCCGTTTCAATCCGCGGGATGAAACATTCCTGACGGTGCAAATCGTCAATAACCCCGCTAACAAAGACTTCACGATTGATGGCACCACTTACTTAATCAAGAAAACCGCCAGCGCCCCCCTGCAGACTTACTCCGTGGTGATCGCGCGCAATGGCTACCCGAAAAAACTCTGACTTATGAAGGCTATCCCAACGGCTGGTTATCGGGCGCACGGCTTCACGCTCATCGAGCTCATGCTTTCGACCGCAATCATCTCCCTGATCATGCTGATCCTCGTATCCGTGACCACCCAGACCAGCGCGACCTGGCGCTACACGACTGGAAAAATCGAACAGTTTCGGGAATCGCGCGCGGCCTTTGAATCCATAACCACCAAAATCAGCCAGGCCACGCTGAACACCTACTGGGACTACGGCTACGACAGCAGCACTCCGCCCCTGCCGACCCGCTATGAGAGACGTTCCGAACTGCGCTTCAATTCCGGATCGGCGGACGCCCTGATCGGCTCGATCGGACCGGTTGACGGCAGCGGAGAAAAGGGAACGCGGGTCACGCATGCCGTGTTCTTCCATGCACCGATCGGCATTGTCGGCAGTGCCAATCCTCAATATCACGGATTGGAGAGCCTCCTCAACGTCTGGGGATACTATGTGGAACTCAATAGTGACGGCAATTTCCGTCCTCCGTTCCTGACCAGCGCGGCTTCCCCTCCACCACTGCGTTACCGGTTCAGGCTGATGGAATTCATGCAGCCGTCCGAAAACCTTGGCACGTATGGTTATACCTCGGGAGTGGCGGGTGGAAAGCCTGTGGCGACGACTTACCAGGGTACAGAATGGTTCAAGAACGCCGTCAACGCCCTGTCAACAAACGCCGTGCCATCACCGAGCCGGCCAGTGGCCGAAAACATCATCGCCCTCATCATCACGCCGCGCCTGTCCAAGCGGGACGAGCAGGAGGTGAAAAAGGGAGCTTTGGAAATCGACTCTTCTCCTTTGGCGCCGAAATATTCCTATGATTCCTCCCTCACCAAGAACGATGGCCAGGCCGGGACGGATCCCCGCATCAATCCCAAGAACCAGCTTCCGCCGGTGTTGCAGATCACGATGGTGGCGATCGACGAGACGTCAGCCGCCCGCTTGAACCTTGGCACGGCCACGGGGGATATTTTCAAGCTGAAGGGCAAGTTTGCCGACACCACGAAATATACGAGCGATCTTGTGGTCCAACCAGGCGCGGCGGCCGACGTCTCCCTGGAAAACACCCTGATTGATAAGAAGGTGAACTACCGGATTTTCACCACCAATGTTCCGATTCGCGCCGCCAAATGGAGCCGCGACCAAGTCAACTAAACACCTGCCGCCATGTTCTGTTCCTCCATCTGTCCAGCATCCGCTTCACGCCCCGCACAGCGGGGTGTCGCACTGGTGATTGTCCTGAGTTTTCTGGTGCTTCTCTCCGCACTCATCATTGCCTTTTTCTCCAGCGTCCAGACCGATCTCGTAGGCTCCAAGACCTATGCCAGCGGCGTCACCGTCAGACAATTGGCCGAGACGACGACGAATGTGGTCATCGGCCAGATCAGCGACGCGACCAAGAGCTATCTCGTGCCGGGTGATACCGGCAGCAGCCGGATGACATGGGCGTCCCAGCCGGGTCTGATTCACACCTATGGGGACGATGGCAAGCCAGGGCGCTCCTTCAAGCTCTACTCCTCAGTCAATATGGTCGAGGATGCGGGGGCGGATTTTCTTCCCGTCAAGCACTTGGACGATGAGGTGCCCGACACCTGGCCGTCAGCTCCGGCTCTGTTTTCCGATTTGAACAGTCCGGTTCTCATTCCCGAAGCCGGCGGCAAGATCACCGTGGGCGGAGCGTACTATACTGCCAATTACCCGATCCTCGATCCGCTGGGGCAGTATGTTCCAAAGGACCAGACCGGAATCGAGGGTTTCAGCATTCAAAGCGCGAAGGGCTTCGGCGCGGCGACGTGGACACCCAATGCCTCCTACAACCCCAGCGTGTCGAAAGACCCCAAGAAAACGGGCAACCCGGCGCCGATGCCGGTGCGCTGGCTCTACGTGCTCCGGGACGGAACGCTCACCGCGCCTGATCCGGACGGAACCACCACAGCCACCTGGACCAGTGCGCCGAGCAACCCGAAGCCTTCCAAAGACAATCCGATCGTCGGACGTGTCGCCTTTTGGGCGGACGACGAAACCTGCAAGCTGAACATCAACACCGCCTCGGAAGGGACATTCTGGGATCGCGCGTGGGCGAACAGCGACAATAGCAGTTCGCCCTTCGCGGAAACCCAGTTGAACAACCGTATTCCGGTCAAGGGGGAGTATCAACGCTATCCCGGTCATCCTGCCACCACCTGCCTGAGTCCCGTCCTGGGTGGACTGATTCCAGTGTTCAAGATTCCGGCTGCAGGCGACACCTTTAACCCATCGGATTATTCCTTCTACCAGCGCTACTATGATCTCCTGCCTCGGGTTCGCGACGGCGGATCTAAAGCTGGAACTGTGGACACCTTCAATAAACAAGCCAACGGAACCACGGTCCCGGCCATTGATCCCGACCAGAACCGGCTCTTCTCCTCGGTGGACGAACTCCTTTTCGCTCCTCCTGACGAGACCAAACCCCAAGCTCCCCAAGCTCTGAAACCTGGTGCGTCCCGAACATCTTCATCCGGTATTACCCGTTCCGCACTGGAGCAGGCGAAATTCTTTCTGACCGCATACAACCGTGCTCCCGAGGTCAATGCCTTTGGCCGCCCGCGCATCTCGCTCTGGCAGCTCCAGCAGGAACAGGATCCGAATAACGGGAAGGGCGGTGGCCCGAAGCGGCCCCGGAACTCCAAGGATGAATTGCTCGCCTTTTGCTCCACCATCAATTCGGCCAGCAAATACAAATTCTACTTCCAGCGTTACAGCATCTATCTCCGCAATCCGACGAATGTTCGCACCGAACATCGGAACGTGCCATTCATGCAGCTTCCGAGTCATGGCTTTCAGGCACCGAGCAGCCAGGATCCGGCGCTGGACTGGACCGGCACTGGAATGGACCGGAACCGCGATCTCTACCAGTATTTGCAGAACATGACCTCGACGAAAGTTCCCGGCTGGGGGACGAAGATCACCGACAAGTATCCTGCGGCAACGCGGGATCAAATCCTGACCGAGATGGTCGATCTCGTCCGCTCCGGGACGAACGGCTATGCCATCGACCCCGACCTGCCTCCCCAATACGAGTATGCCCCCGCCCGCGGGCTGTCGGATGCCGCCAGCGGTGAGACGCAAATCGTTCCGTTGGTTCCGCCAGATAACACTCCGGGCGCAGACACCAAAGGATTTGGCCGATTTCCGGTGATTACGGAAGCCGCGCTCATTTTTTACGCGACGGCCTCGACGGACGGCAAAGCCGGCTCGCCCGGGAAGAAAATGCGCGCGCTGCTAATGCTCCAGCCCTACAGCCCGACTGCGGGTTCCTGGTCGTGGAGTCCGCTCGTTCGCTATGTGGTCAAAGATGCCAAAAATCTTAGCATTAACGGAAAGACCGGCCTCTTCCGGGACAATCTGACCAATTTGCTCACCGCGCGCTGCGGTTATGGCAGTGGCGGCAATCATACCACGGCCTATACGGGTACCTATGCCGCCTTCCGGCGGTGGTACGAAATGGGCGGTGAGAATGACCATAACAAGAACATTCCGGCAACGGGATTCACGAAGTGGGATGAGGAGAGCGACTATCCGTTTGTCAGCGATGAGATTGACATCGATCCGGCGCAGAAAAAATTCACTTTTGAAGGCGGTGAGATCACCGTCGAAGTCCATTCCGGCTACGCCGATGCGGCCACCGATGCCACCAAGGTGCAGACCTTCAAGATTAAGTTTCCTCCGGCACCTTCGTTCTGGCCCGCTCCCAAAGACTCGTTACAGCCCCCTCTTCCCCCCCCGCAAGTCCCCATCGATTTCAAGGATTTCAACAAACGGATCAACGGATTCAAACTCATCGATGCCATCAACGACACCGTCCGCAGCGTGCAGATTGACCCGAAAGGTCCTTCCCGAGGAGACTTGCGCTACGTGGCCTCCCTCAAGACCGTGACATCTGATTATTTCAAGGGCTATCCCGGCGGGGCGGACGGCCCAGGCTACGACGATCCCACCGCCCCCGTCATCCATAGCCTCCGAAATGGAGATGGCGAAACGCCAGCCGGTGGACATTTCCACTCCGACCTCGTGGACGGGACCAATGGCAGTCCTTCGGTCAGCCCAGGAAATCCCATCGCGGCGCGCGGGATGAAGGGGGCGAAGATGATCAGCGGCGTGCTCGGGGACTATGACAACGGCCCGGCCCCTCATGAGGACGGCTGTTATATCAACAAGCCGGACGACTACTATGGCTCGGGTGATAACCACACCGTGGCAGTCGTGACTCCCAACCGGCAGGTCTGTTCCCCGGTCATGTTTGGCTCGCTGCCGGTGGGTGCGCCGTGGCAGACGCTGCTCTTTTGCCCAAACCCGCCCGGAGGCCGGTCGCATCCTGGGTTCCAGGGAATCCGCGATCACGTCTTCCTCGATTTTTTCACCATGCCGGTGATCGAGCCTTATGCCATCAGCGAACCCTTCTCGACGGCCGGCAAGGTGAATCTCAATTATCAGATCGCGCCTTTCACCTATATCACCCGATCCACCGCCCTGCGCGGTGTCCTCAAGTCCACACGGGTCATGGCCATTCCAAACAGCGCGACGAATTACAAGAGCGGCGCCCGCGACACGGTTTTCCGCGATGAGATCAATCGCGACGAGACCATCGCCGGTTTTGAGGAACGCTTTGGCACGGCCTCGACGGGGCCGTTCACCGGAGAAAAAGGAATGTTCCGCGCGGCCTCGGAGATCTGCGACATGTACCTTGTGCCGATCGTGCGGAATGCGCCCGCAGTCACCCTGGCCGCCGTCAAAGGAAAATGGTGGCAGGACTACGCCTTCACCGGGGATAACGCGCGGGAGTTTCCCTACAGCCATATCTATGAGCGCGTGACGACCAAGTCCAATACCTACACCGTTCACATGCGGGTGCAGGTGCTCCGCAAACGGACGACCACTGATCCGGCCACATGGGTGGAGGGACAGGATCAGGTCGCCAGCGAATACCGGGGCTCCGCGACGGTGGAGCGCTACATCGATCCGGGCGATACCGACTTGAAAGATTTTGCCCTTCCTGCGAATTCCAGCCTTTCGATGGACGATTACTATAAATTCCGCATCGTAAATACGAAGAAATTTGCCCCATGAAAGGCAACGTCTTCAGCCTGAGATTCACGATTCCCATGCCGCCGGGTGCTGCATTGCGATGGGCATGGTGAGCGAACACCGCTTCGCGGATGGCTTCCCGGCGAGGCAGTTTTCCCGATAAACGGTGCAGGTGGGTGAAGAGATCTCCGATGCCTGCGGAACAAGCCGGCATCAAGGAACGGGCCGAAAAACGGGTCGCCCTCGGGCGACTTTCGCGCGAGCCTTTGAGACCATGAACCTGCTCACCCGCCGCGACGCGCTGCGCGTCACCGCCGCGTTCGCCCTCACTCCCGTCGGCTGGGCCGACGAGGCTGCGCCGGGCTTCGATTTCATCGCCGTCAATGACCTGCATTTCTCCGATGAGAAATGCACACCGTTCTTCCAAAACGTGGTCGCGCGCATGGGCGAAAGCGCGCCGAAAGCTGTGCTGTGCCTGATCTCCGGCGATCTCGCCGACCGCGGCACGCCCGCGCAATTCACCGCGCTGCGCGTCTGCCTCGATCAGCTCGGCGTCCCGGTTTTTTCCGTGCCGGGAAATCACGACTACCTCACCGACGACGATCGCACCGCTTACGACGCCGCTTTTCCCGGCCGGTCGAACTACGTCCACACGCACCGCGGCTGGCAGTTCATCGGCCTCGATACCACGCAGGGCATGGACTTCGACGGCACCGTCATCTCCGCCGCGACGCTCGACTGGTGCGACGAAAATCTCCCGAAGCTCGACCCGCGCACGCCGACCGTCGCGTTCACCCATTTCCCGCTCGGGCCCGGCACCGTCTATCGCCCGCGCAACGCCGACGCGCTGCTCACGCGGCTCGACAAGCTGAACCTGCGCGGGACTTTCAGCGGCCACTGGCACGGGCTGAATGAGCAGCACATCCACAACGCCGACGTGGTCGTGAGCCGCTGCTGCGCGCGCGTCCGCGAAAACCGCGATGGCTCGCCACTCAAAGGCTGGTGGGTGTGCCGCGCCGCGCCCGACGGCACGCTCACGCGCCGCTTCACCGCGCTCGCGGCACCCGAGCCGGTGGTCGGGCGCTGAGGCGGCGGAGCGTCTTGCACCGCGGGCGCGGGGCGGCTAGACGAAAGGCGTCCGCATTTTTCCCCGTATGAAATTTCCCCTCGCTCTCCTCGCACTCGGCGCGTGCTTTTTCGCCCCTGCCGTCGCGGCTCCACCGGCCCCGATCCGCGTGCTCGTGTGGGATGAGCAGCAGCCGGAGCAGCAGCAGGCTTATGGCGGAAAGTTTCTCGGCGAGACCATCGCCGCGCACCTCGCGCAGCAGCCGGGGATGATCGTGAAGTCCACGAGTCTCGACGCCCCCGAGCAGGGGCTCGACGAGGCGACGCTCGACGCGACGGACGTGGTCATCTGGTGGGCGCACCAAAAAGTCCCCGAGGTCACGAACGCCAGCGCCGAGCGCGTGGCGGCGCGCGTGCGCGCGGGGCGGCTCGGGCTCATCGCGCTGCATTCCGCGCATTGGGCGAAGCCGTTCGTGCGGCTCATGCAGGATCGCGCCAAGGCCGACGCGCTCGCGCAGGTGCCGCCCGCCGAGCGCGCCGCGGCGAAGTGGGAATACCTGCTCGAAAATCCCTTTGGCAAAGTGCCGAAACGCGACGCCCCGCTCACGCCCTCGCTCGCTCACGAAGGCGACGTGTGGCGGCTCACGCTGCCCGCGTGCGTCTTTCCCGCGTACCGCGCGGATGGCGCTCCGAGTCATGTCACCACGCTGCTCCCGCAGCATCCCATCGCCGCCGGTCTGCCCGCGCGATGGGACATCGCGCAGACCGAGATGTACGACGAGCCGTTCCACGTTCCCACGCCCGATGCCGTGGTTTTCGAGGAGCGCTGGGACAAGGGCGAACACTTCCGCAGCGGCTGCGTCTGGCGCGTGGAAAAGGGCCGCGTCTTTTACTTTCGCCCCGGCCACGAGACCTATGCGGTCTATCAGCAGGCCGAGCCGCTGCGCGTGATCGCGAATGCCGTGCGCTGGCTCGCCGCGCCGGAGACGGGCCGCTGAAAGGAGCCATGTCGGAACGCTTCGATGTCCGCCGCCGCCTCGAGACTCCCGCGGGGATTCGCTACGGTGCGGTGGATTCGCAAACGGGGCGCGCGGCCCGCCTCCAGCGCATCCCCGACGACGGCGCGGACTACGTGGTGGACGACGCGGCCTTTGCCTGGTTCGCCGCGCGGCTGCCCGCGCTCGATCATCCGAATCTCGTGCCCGTCCTCGAACTCGGCCACGACCCCGACGGAGCCTACGCCGCCTCCGCCTACGCCGAGGGCGAGACGCTCACCGACTGGCTCTCCGCGCGCGGGCCGCTCAATGTGAAGGACACGCTTTCCGTCGCCACGGACTGCCTGCTCGGCCTGGCGGCGCTCGACCTCGCGGGCCTGCGGCACGGCGACCCGCATCCGCACCGCATCCTCGTGAAACGCAGCGAGCATCAGCGGCTCGACGCGCGGCTCGCGGAGGTGGGAATCGCCATGCTCTCGCACCCGGCGGAGCCGGTGCCGCCGGGCGAGGCGATCCCGTGGCGCGGCATGGCCTTTGTCGCGCCGGAGGTCATCCGGCATGAGCCCGCGGATGCGCGCGCCGATCTCCACACACTCGGCTGCACGCTCTACCTCTGCCTCACGGGAGCGCAGCCTTTTGACGGCGAAAACGAACACGCCATCGCGCAGGTCCGGCTCACCGCGGACCCGGTGCCGCTCCTCCAGCGTCGGCGCGATGTGCCGCCAAAAACCGCCGAGTGGATCATGGCGCTGCTCGCGCCCAATCGGGAGGAGCGCCCGGCATCGGCGGCGCTGGCGCTCCAGTCGCTCGAAGTGGCTCTCGGCAAAAACAATGTTTCGCAAAGGCTCAGCGCGGTCGCCGCACCGCCGCGGCGACTGCCCGCGGCGGCACCGCTGGTGGCGGTCGTTTCCGCACCGCCGCGCCGCGCCGGAGTGCGGTGGATTTTGTTCATCGCCCTCGGCGCGGCGGTGCTCGGCGCGGGCGGGATGTGGCTGTGGAATTCAGGCCCGTGGCCGTGGAGCCGCCGCGCCGCGCCGACGACGAAGGCGGCCCCGCCCCGCCCGCCGCCGCCGGTGCCGAAGAATGTGCCGGGCCGTTTTGTCCGCATTGAGCTGCCGCAGGGCAATCCGCTGACGCTCGCCGAGGTGCAGATTTTTTCCGGTGGAAAAAACATCGCCCTGCAAGGCCGGGCCACGCAGTCGAGCACCACGCCGGGCGGCGATGCCCAGCACGCCGTGGATGGCCGGACGGATGGGCACTACGCCGCGGGCACCTCCACGCACACCACCGGCGCGGACGCGCAGACGTGGTGGGAGGTGGATTTGCAAAGCGAGCAGCCGCTCGAGGCCGTGACCGTCTGGACGCGCACCGATGAAAACAAAAAGTACGCGGAACGGCTCGCCGGTTTCCAGCTCGTGGTGCTCGACGCCGCGCGCCGCGAAACTTTCCGCAGCCCGCCCAACCCCGCGCCCCGCGAGTCCGCGCGCATCGAGCTGAACCCGGCCAGCGCCCCGAAGTGAGCTGCGCAGCAGCGGTAGGGACGGCACTCCGTGCCGTCCGGGGCGAGCGCAGCGAGGCGGCGGGTGTTCGAGGGGAGGCCACGCGCGCTGTAGGGGAAGCTGTCAGCTTCCCCTACAGCGGCGCGAGCCGCGCCCGCCCCACCGCCTCGCTCACGCTCGCCCGGCGGACGGCACGGAGTGCCGTCCCTACCTCGCTACGCGATTAGCTCCGGCACCTCCACCCACGCGCGCTTCGCCCACGATTCGAGGCCGAGTTCGGCGAGCTGCACGCCCTTCGCGCCTTCGAGCAGCGTCCACGGGAAAGGCTCGCCGAGGGCGACGTGGCGGAGGAAAAGCTCCCACTGGATTTTGAAGGCGTTGTCGTAGGCCTGATACGCGGGGACGCGGCTCCAGCCGTCGGCGAAATTCACCGGCGAATCGAGATCGGGATTCCAGGTGCAGCGCGGCGTCGCGCCGGCATGCTGCGCCACGCAATCGCGCAGGCCCGCGACGGCGCTGCCGTGCGTGCCATCGACCTGGAGCGTGAGCAGATCGTCGCGCCGCACGCGCACCGTCCACGAGCTGTTGAACTGCGCGATCACGCCGCCCTCCAGCTCGAATGTCGCGTAGGCCGAGTCGTCCGCCGTGCAGTTGAACTTCGCGCCCTTTTCATCGCGCCGCGTCTTCAGGTGCGTGGCCCCGAGACACGAAACCGCGCGCACGTTTCCAAAGAGCCCGTCGAGCACGTAGCGCCAGTGGCAGAGCATATCCACGATGATCCCGCCATCGTCCTCCTTGCGATAATTCCATGACGGCCGCTGCGGCTGCACCTGCTCGCCGTCGAAGACCCAGTAGCCGAACTCCCCGCGCACGCTGAGGATTTCGCCGAAGAATCCAGCATCAATCAGCGCCTTCAGTTTCACGATGCCCGGCAGCCACAATTTGTCCTGCACCACGCCGTGCTTCACGCCCGCGGCCTTCGCGAGCTGATACAGTTTGTAAGCCGCGTCCGTGCTCACCGCGATCGGCTTTTCACAGTACACATGCTTGCCCGCCGCGATCGCCTCGCGCACGCCGTCGAAGCGCCGCGTGGTCGTCTGCGCGTCGAAATAAATCACGTTCGCCGGATCGGCCAGCGCGTCGCCGAGGTTCGTGGTGAAAGGGATCGTCGTGCCCGCGGGCGCGAGCGCGGCGAGTTCCGCGAGCTTGCCGGCATTGCGCCCCACGAGGATCGGCGCGGGCATGATCCGCTCCGTCTCGCTGACCCGCACCCCGCCCTGCGCCATGATCGCGAGGATCGAGCGCAGGTAGTGCTGATTGGTGCCCATGCGCCCGGTGACGCCGTTGAGGATGATGCCGAGAGTCATTGGGGAAAGTTGAGAGTTTGGAGTTGAGATTCGAGGCTTTGCGAGAAGTCCGTGGTGCGGTGGGGACAATTGAGAGCCGCGCAAATTGAGGCGCGGAGTTTGTGAGCAGCGCCCGCCTTTTCAAATGAAAAAGCAGACGAAAGCGAAGGCGCTCCGTCCGTCGGGTTGCGGCTCTCAACCATCAACTCTCAACTTCCAACTTTCCCGCTATTCCATCTCGTCATCCCCACCCCACAGGTGCTCCTTGATCCAGCGGTTTTCGTAGAGCTTGCAGAGCCCGATGGCCGGGGCCACGCCGCCGTAGTAGGAGGCCGTGGTGGTGTACTGCTTGTCCTCGTCGTAGGTGCCCACCGCGATCACCACATGATCGAAATGCTCCGTGAGGATTTCAAAGGCTTTGTCGATCATCATCTGCTGGGCTTCGGTCATGCGGGGAAAATGAAAGTGGAAAGGGGAAGTGGAAAGGGAAAAAGCGCGCAGGCTGCGGCCCTGCGCCGCTGTAGGGGGAAGCTGCCAGCTTCCCCTACAGCGGCGCCTCCGTGCATTGCGGCCACGCGCCGGGCGGCAGCGGCGGAGCCTCCGCGCCCGCGCGCGGCAGCGTGCCGTCGAGCTCCTGCCGCCAGTGCGCCACGTCGCCCGCCGGGCCGTAGCAGTAGATCATCCGCAGCGGCGTCTCGCCCACATTCGTGAGCTGATGAAAAACGCCCGGCGGGATATAGACCATCTGCCCGTCCGTGACCGTCCGCCGTTCCTCGCCGAGACACATTTCTCCCGTCCCCTCGACCACGAAATACACCTCCTCCTGTTCCTGATTGTGCCACGGCACCTGCCCGCCCCGCGGATCGAGCGTGACGTTTCCCATGGCGAAATTCCGCGCCTGAATCGGAGCCACCCCGCCGGCGAGATTCTGCGTGCGCCGCCGCGCCGGGTAGCGCCGGCCGGGGATTTGCGAAAGATCGCTGATGGTCATGCGCGGAGTCTTTTAGAAATTCCCTGCCGGGGAGCAAACCTTCAGTTGAGGTGGCGCGAAGAAAATCCCCCTGTCGATGCTCCCCCACGCATGATGGCGAAATCTTTTCACGCTCTCCCCGATGAGCCCGGCCGCGCCGGCTACGCGGGCGTATGCGTGAGCTTCCGCACGCGGCCCCAGCCGACCCATTCGACGACGTAGATGCTGCCCTTCGAGTCCACCGTCAGCGCGTGCGGCGCGAAGAACTTGTCCGCATTCGCCGCGTCCATTTCCGGCTTCGCGCCCATGCCGCCGCCCGCGATCCCTTGGCCATCGCCGAGCATCGCCACGACTTCGTCC
>JAYWEP010000029.1:0-25359 GCA_043779205.1 Chthoniobacter sp.
CAACCCCCAGCACCCCTACACCCGCGCCCTCATCCAGTGCATCCCCCAACTCGGCGCGAAACGCGACCGCCTCACCACCATCGACCACGCGGCGCTGGAGGCGCTCGCCTGATCTCGCGGCCCCTCGTTCCCAAGCTCCTGCTTGGGAACGCGCTTGTCCGCGAAGCTCTGCTTCGTCAGCGCGGAGAAAATGCGGGCGCTCTTTCCCGGCGCACTCTTGCGGAAGCAGAGCTTCCAAGACAAGTGCGTGACTAAGCTGGAGCTTAGTCACGAGGACGTCTCACGAACTAAGCGCGCTTTAGCTCCCGTGCCCGAGGCAGGCGGTGACGAAGCCTTTGAAGAGCGGGTGGGGGGAGGTGGGCTTGGACTGGAACTCGGGGTGAAACTGGCAGGCGAGGAAGAACGGGTGGTCTTTCAGCTCGATGAGTTCGACGAGCTTGCCGTCGGGTGAGGTGCCGCTGATGACAAAGCCGGCGGCTTCCATTTGCGCGCGGTATCTCATGTTGAATTCGTAGCGGTGCCGGTGGCGCTCGCGGATTTCGCTTTTGCCGTAAATGGCGCGGGCCTTGGTGCCGTCGGCGATGTTGGTGACCCATGAGCCGAGGCGCATGGAGGCGCCTTTGTCGGTCACGTCCTTTTGCTCTTCGAGCAGGTCGATGACGGGATCGACGCACTTGGGGTCAAACTCCGTGCTGTTGGCCCCGGCGAGGCCGCAGACGTTGCGGGCGAATTCGATGGTGGCGATCTGCATGCCGAGGCAGAGACCGAGGAAGGGAATGGCCTCCTCGCGGGCGTACTGGGCGGCGCGGATTTTGCCCTCGATGCCGCGGTCGCCAAAGCCGCCGGGGACGAGCACGCCGGCGACTTCATGGAGCATTTTGGACGCGGGCTTTTCCTCGAGATCCTCGGCATCGACGAGCACGAGGTCGATGCCGCAATCGACGCTGGCGGCGGCGTGGGTGAGCGATTCGTAGATGGATTTGTAGGCGTCCTGGAGCTCGATGTATTTGCCGACGACGGCGATCTGCACGCGCTTCTTTGGCTTGATGATGCGGGCGACGAATTTTTTCCAATCCGTCATGTCCGCGGGCGCGGCGGTGAGATGGAGCTGGCGGAGGACGGTGTCGTCGAGCCGCTCCTTTTGGAGCATGAGCGGCATTTCGTAAATGGTGTGATCCACGTCGCGCGCCTCGACGACGGCTTCGAGCGGGACGTTGCAAAAGACGGAGAGCTTGTGGCGCACGTCCTCGCCGAGCGGGTGCTCGGTGCGGCAGATGAGGACGTGCGGGTGCAGGCCGATCTCGCGGAGTTTGGCGATGGATTGCTGCGAGGGCTTGGTCTTCAGCTCTTTGGCCGCCTTGATGTAAGGCACGAGCGTGACGTGCATGACGATGGCATTGCCGGGGCCGACTTCCTGGATGAACTGGCGGATGGCTTCGAGAAAAGGCAGCCCCTCGATGTCGCCGGTGGTGCCGCCGATCTCGGTGATGACGATGTCGCACGGCTGCTCGCTCGCGAGTTTGCGCAGGCGCGTTTTGATTTCGTCGGTGATGTGCGGGATGACCTGCACGGTCTTGCCGAGGTAGTCGCCGCGCCGCTCCTTATCGAGGACGGTCTGATAGACCTGTCCGCTGGTGGTGTTGTTCGAGCGAGAGAGGACGCTATGGGTGAAACGCTCGTAGTGGCCGAGGTCGAGGTCGGTTTCCGCGCCGTCGTCGAGCACATAGACCTCGCCGTGCTGATACGGGCTCATGGTGCCGGGATCGACGTTGAGATACGGGTCGAATTTCTGCATCACGACTTTGAGACCGCGATGTTCGAGGAGCGTGCCGAGCGAGGCGGCGGCGAGCCCTTTGCCGAGGGAACTGACGACGCCGCCGGTGACGAAGATATATTTCATAAGCGAAGCGCCTCTTCCTCTTCCTCTTCCTCTTCATCCGGCAGGAGAAGACGAAGGGAGGAGGGGAGAAGCAAAAAAGGAAGATTAAGCGGAAGAGGAAGAGGAAGAAAGCATGCGTTCGACGAGCGCGGCGTCCTCGGGGGCATCGACGCCGAGGCTGGCGCTTTTCGTGAGGAGGACGCGGATGCGCGCCCCGTTTTCCAGCGCGCGGAGTTGTTCGAGCTGCTCGCACTCTTCGAGCGCGCCGGGTTTCCATTTCACAAACTGGAGGAGAAACTTCGCGGTGTAGCCGTAGATGCCTTGGTGCCGCAGGTAGCGCGGGCTGCCGGCGCGGGCGAAGGGGATCACGCTGCGCGAGAAATAGAGCGCGTTGCCGGCGCGATCGAGGACGACTTTGACGGCGTTGGGCTGGCCCGCGTCCTCGTCGCTGCCGAAGGCGTTCGCCGCGGTAATCATGTCGATGCCCTTGTCCGCCGTGAGCGTTTTTGCGAGGCGCGAGATGAGCGCGGGGTCGATGAGCGGCTCGTCGCCCTGCACGTTGATGATGTGCGAGAAACCGCGCAGCCGCTTCGCCACTTCCGCGCAGCGGTCGGTGCCGCTGCGGTGCTTTGGCGAGGTCATGGAAACCTCCGCGCCAAAATCGAACGCCGCCTCGGCGATGCGCATGTCGTCGGTGGCGACGATGATCGCGGTGATGCCGCGCGCTTTGCCGCAGCGCTCCCAGACATGCTGGAGCAGGGGCTTGCCGGCGATTTTGAAAAGGGGTTTGCCGGGGAAGCGCGTCGAGCCGTAGCGGGCGGGGATGACGACGGCGACTTTAGGGGCTGGCATCCGAAGTTCTTAGAATGAACGCCGCCGCGCTGGCAAAATCTTTCGCCACAAACTCCGCGCGGCCCGCCTCCTCGCCGTGGCCGTGGCCCGTCCGCACGAGGATTGCGCGCGTCCCCGCGGCGTGCCCGCAGCGCACGTCGATGGCCTTGTCGCCGATGAACCACGACCGCGCGAGATCGAGCCCGAGGTCGCGTGCCGCCTCCAGGACCATCTCCGGCGAGGGCTTGCGCCGCGGCGAGTTCGCCTCCGGCGATTCCGGGCAGAAATACGTCGCATCAATCAGCCCGTCGCCGAGCAGCCCGAGCAGCCGCGCCTGCACCGACTCATAATCCGCGACTGAATAATATCCGCGCCCGATGCCGCTCTGGTTCGTGACGATGACCAGCCGGAAGCCCGCGTCCTTCAGCCCGCGCAGTGCCTCCGGCACGCCCGCGATGATCCGCACCTGCTCCGGGTGGGAGCAGTAATCCGCCTCCTCCATGAGGGTCCCGTCGCGGTCGATAAAAACGGCGGGCGAGAGCGGAGCGGGCATCCCTCCAGCAATCCCCGGCGACGCCCATGCAGGACAAGCGATTTCGCGCGGGAACTGGTTTTCCCTGGTCGTGTCCGGCACTCGGCGGCGGGTGCCGCGGGAATTGCGTCCTCCGTCGCAAAGTCGCCGATGCTCCGTTCAGAATGACGGCATTGTTTTTTGGGGGATGCGCGCTGCGCGCGCCCTATTTTCGCGCTTCCGGCGTCACCGTCAGCTCCACGCGCCGGCCGTCGCGTTCGACCACCACTTTCACCGCACCGCCGATTTTCACCGCATCGAGCGCATACGTGTAGTCGTAGATGTTCGCGATTTTCTGGCCGCCGAATTCCACGATCACATCGCTGCCTTTGAGGCCGCCTTTCTCCGCCGGGCTGCCGGCGCGCACGCCGCTGAGCTTCACGCCTTGCACCTCGGTGGAATAATCCGGGATCGACCCGAGCCAGGCGCGCAGCGTCTCGCGCGAACCCGCGCCTGCATCGCTCCGCTCGACGCGCGCCAAATCGGGCCGCTCCGGTGCGTTCGCGAGATCGAGGACGATCTGCTGCGCGAATTTCGCGATGCGCTCCATGCCCTCCGCGTTGAGCTTGTCGGCGGTGTCCGTCGGGCGGTGGTAGTCCTCGTGCGAGCCGGTGAAAAAATTCAGCACCGGGATGCGCTTCGGATAAAGGCTGGTCGTGTCCGTGGGCAGATACGGGTCGTCCTGGAGCGCGAGGTTGAAGCCCGCGGCGACGTTGCGCTTTTCGATCAGCCTGCGCCACAGCTTGCTGCTCCCGACGCCTTGCAGCGTGAGCTTGTTGTCCCGCAGCCGCCCGACCATGTCGAAGTTGAGGTAGGCGGCGATTTTTCCGATGGGCACCGGCGGCTTTTCACAAAACGCCGCGCTGCCGAGCAGTCCGGTTTCCTCGCCCGACCACAGCGCGAAGATCATGCCGCGCTGAAAAGTGACGCGTTCCGTTTCGCGCCCGTGCGCGAGCGCGGCCGCCAGCTCCAGCACCGCCGCCGTGCCGCTCGCATTGTCATCCGCGCCGGGATGGACCTGCCCTTCCTCCCCGGCCCGCGCCATCGACGAACCCGCGCCGCCGCGCCCGAGATGATCGTAGTGCGCGCCCACGAGCACATACTCATCCGTGCCGACCGGCGGAATGAAGCCGATGACGTTGCGATCCGTTTTCCTGATGTGCGCGATGCCGGTCGCGAGCCGCACCTTGATTTTCGGCAAAACGAACCCGCCTTCCGCGTGCGGATTCTCGGTGTCGAGCGCGGTCTGGAGTTCTTGCAGTTTTTTGCCGCCCGGCGCGAGCAGGGCCTCCGCCGCCGCACCGCTGATCGACGCCGCGATGATGCCGCTGCCGGAGTTGCTCCCGTCATTGGTCAGCGGGAGAAGCTCGCCGGCGTTCGGCGAGTTCGGCCCCGTCACCACGAGCACCGCTTTCGCGCCGCGCTCGCGCGCCATCATCGCCTTGTAGCGCAGGCCGGCGTAGCGGTTGAGCTGCGCGCGGCGCGCGGCATCCACGCCCTCGGGGACGTAGCGCAGGAGCAGGACGATTTTGCCCTTCACCTCGAGTCCCTCGTAGCTGTTGTAGCGCGTGTTCTTTCCATCCTCGGGAACGCTGAGTCCGTAGCCGGCAAAGACGACCTCACCTTCGGTTTCGCCGTTGTCGGAAAAGGCGAGCGGGCGGAAACCTTGGTCCAGAGGCTCGCTCGCGGCGGCGGCTCCGGTGATCTCGAACCGGCATTTTTCCGCGATGATGTTTTCGCCCGCGGTGAACTCGAACGGCTGAAAAAAGCCGTCGCCGAAAGGCTGGAGCCCGGCGGTTTTGAAAGACGCGGCCAGCCATTCCGCCGCCGCCTTCGCGCCCGCACTGCCGGTCGCGCGGCCTTCGCGAGCCGGGGCGGCGAGCCACGCGGCTTCGGCTTGCAAATCTTCGCGGGAGATTTCGGGTTTAAGCGAAAGCGCATCGTCTTTGGGCGCGGCGGACGGAGCGTCCGCGCCACGCTGCGAAGCCTGCGCGAGCGCGGCTTGGGCGGCGGCGTCATTCCAGTCGGCGAGGAAAAGCTGGGACTTGCCATCGGCGGTGCGCCCGCTGGTCCAGCAGAGCTTTTTCCCATCGGGCGAAAAAACGGGCAGACCATCGAAGCCCGGCGTGTAGGTCACCCGCACCGGTTCGCGCTCGCCGGCGGCATCGGCGATGAACAGCTCGAAGTTTTCAAAGCCGAGTTTGTTCGAGGTGAAGATGAGATATTTCCCGCTCGGGTGAAAGAACGGCGCCCACGACATCGCCTTGAAATCCGTGACGCGGCGCTTGTCCGAGCCGTCGGTTTTCATCGTCCACACGTCGGCGATCATGCCGCTTTCATCGAAGTGCCGCCAGACGATGCGCCCGCCATCGGGCGAGAAAAACGGGCCGCCGTCGTAGCCCGGCGCATCGGTCAGGCGGCGCACGTCGGAGCCGTCGGCGTTCATGGTGTAGATGTCGCCGAACCACGCGGGATCCTTGTCGTAGCGGGCCTTCGCGTCGGTCGGGAGTTTTTCCAGCGGGAACGCCGCGCGCAGCGAGCAGAAGACGATCTTCTTTCCATCCGGCGAGAACGCGCCCTCCGCATCGTAGCCCGGCGCGTGCGTGAGATTGACGAGCTGGGTGCCGTCCTGATTGGCCGACCAGATGTCCATCGCCGCGTCGTAATCCCACGCGTAGCGGCGCTGCTTGCCGCTCGCGCGGAATTCGAGTTCCGCCTTTTGCTGCGCCGAGCTTTCGGGATCGGCGTGGGTCGAAGCGAAGATGATGCGGCCCGTGCCCGGCTGGAAAAATCCGCAGGTCGTCTTGCCCGTGCCCGGCGAGACGCGCGCCGTTTCGCCCGAGAGCAGGTCGAGCAGATACATTTGGTAAAAGGGATTCCCCTCCTCCCGCTCGCTTTGGAAAATCAGCAGGTTGCCGTCCGGGTGAAAGTAGCCTTCGCCGCTGCGCTTGCCCTCGTAGGTGAGCTGGCGCGGGTTGGTGAGAAAGCGGGCCTCGTTCGCCGCGTCGTCGGCGAGAGCGGTGACGAATGGGATCGCGAGGATGAGGAAAAAACGGAGCAGCGAAATCATTGGGCGTTGGAAGTTGGATGTTGGGCATTCATCTTCAATCCGCAATGCACCTCATGTTTGATCGAATGGCACGCCGCCCGGCGCTGATGACCGGAAACCAAACCGCCGCGCGGAAGGCGCGGCGGCTGAAATACATGATTGGAAACTCGCGGGCTTTCGTCCTTTGCCGTTACCAATTCTTGACCCAGACGCTGACGTTTCTCGGGTCACTCAGGTCGATCTTGCCCGCCGTGGACCAGAGGTCGAAGGTCGGATTGTAGCCTTTGGGCTGGGGGTCGCGCGTCGCTGCCGGATCGGTGCTGACCTTCGTCCGGTATTTCTGCTCCGCGTCCCCGCCCTTGGTGGAGTAGCCGTAGCTGTTGCTGTAGGGGTCTTTGATGTAGAGCACCCAGTTCGCCGTGCCGACGGTCTTGCTCGCATCGACACCCATGCGCTGCGGCGTGAAGAAATCCGAAAGGTAGCCCTTGGGCTCGGGGGTCGAAGCGTTGGGGTCATTCCGGCCGTCGGCGTTCAGGTCTCCGCTGAGCTGCTTGTAGAGCGTCAGGCTGGCGTTTTTGTATTTGTTGTCGTTGGGGTTGCCGTCCGCCCGCGGGTCGAGGTTGTCAGTGATCGCATCCTGCGGGTAGGAGCCGTTGTCCGCCTTATAGCTTTCGCAGCCGGAGGAAAGCGTCTGGATTTCCCCGAGCGCGCGGGTCCTCGCGGCTCTGCTTTGGACGAGGGCGTTGAGATTCAGCAGGATCGCGGCGAGCACGGCGATGACGGCCATGACCACGAGCATTTCGATGAGGGTGAAGGCCCGGAGGCGGTGGGTGGGGGCAGGCATGGGGGAAGGTAGCCGGGGTGGGGCGATGCGCGAGGGAAACTCCTAGCCGCCGCCGGCCTGGCCGCCCATCTGTTTGATGATGTCGATCAGCGGCATGAAGAGCGCGATGACGATGGTGCCGACGATGAGCGCCAGGATGACGATCATGATGGGCTCGAGCAGCGAGGTCAGACCCTCGACGGCGTTATCGACTTCGTCGTCATAGACCTCGGCGATTTTCAAAAGCATCTCGGGGAGCTGGCCGGTCTCCTCGCCGACATCGACCATCGAAATAACCATCGGCGGGAAGACCCCGCTGGCCTCGAGGGGCTGGACGATGGACTCGCCCTCTTTGACCGCGTCATGCACCTTCGACACGGCCTCGGCGATGACTACGTTGCCCGCGGTGTCGCGGGTGATGTTCAGCGCCTGGAGGATCGGCACGCCGGAGGTGACGAGCGTGCCGAGGGTCCGGCTGAAACGCGAGATGGCGCTTTTGCGCAGCAGGTCGCCGAAGAGCGGCGTGGCCAGCGTCACGCGATCCATGAAGCGCCGCCCGCCCGCGCTCCCGGCCATCGCTTTGTAGCCGACGACGAGCACCGTCACCGAGCCGATGGTGATCCACAGGTACGGCGGGATGAACATCTCCTGGATGATGTCGCTGACGCTGATGACCCAGCGGGTGATGGCCGGCAGCGGGTGGTCGCCGAGCATGTCTTTGAAGATCGCCTGAAACTTCGGCACGATGAAGGCCATGAGGAAGACCATGATGAGCAGGGCGATGATCAGCACGATGACCGGATAGGCCATCGCGGAAATGACCTTGTTCTTCACCTTCTGCGCCTTTTCCTGGAATTCCGCGAGGCGGTTGAGGACCAGCTCGAGCACGCCGCCGAGTTCGCCGGCCTTGACCATGTTGATGTAGAGCTTGTTGAAAATCAGCGGGTGCTGGGCCATCGACTCGGAGAAGGTGCTGCCGCCCTGCACGGCATCGGCGAGCGCGTTGATGGTGTTTTGCAGCACGACGTCTTTTTCCTGCTTGGCGAGCACCGTGAGGCTGCGGAGCAGCGGCAGGCCGGCGTCGATCAGCGTGGCGAGCTGGCGGGTGAAAATCATCAGCGTCTTGCTTTTCACGGTCTTCTTTTGAAAGAGGACGATGCCGCCTTTTTTGGCCTTGGGCGCGCTCAGCTCCTTCGCTTTTTTCTGCACCGCCTTGGTGCTCTTGCCCACGGCTTTCCCCTTGCCCTCCTCGATCACGCTCGTGGGAAAATAACCCGACTGCCGGAGCTGGCCGACGGCGTCGTTGGAGGTGGAGGCTTCGATGACGCCGACGGATTCCTGACCGCGGGCGTCGAGCGCGACGTAGTTGAATTTAGGCATAAAGGGAGGAGGGAAAACTGAGGTTTCCCGGAAGCTAAAAGCTCCCCTCCGCATTGTCGAGAAATGCGTTGGGAAAAATCTCTTCCTCTTCCTCTTCCGCTTAATCTTCCTCCCCTTCGTTCTCCCGCGATGGGAGGAAGATTAAGCGGAAGAGGAAGAGGAAGAAACAGACCTGGCCCGACTTTTTAGACGCCCTCTTACACGATGAGCATGCAGTCGCCGTAGCTGTAAAAGCGGTAGCGTTCGCGGATCGCTTCGGCGTAGGCGCGGAGCGTGAACTCGCGGCCGGCGAGGGCGCTGACGAGCATGAGGAGGGTGCTCTGCGGGAGGTGAAAATTTGTGAGCAGCGCGCCGACGGCGCGGGGCTGGTAGGGCGGGTGGATGAAGATGTCGGTGCTGCCGGCGCGGGCGGTGGCGGGCAGGCCGCACGTTTCGAGGACGCGCGCGCTGGTGGTGCCGACGGCGACGAGGCGCTGCGCGGCATTGATGGCGCGGGCGCTTTCCTCCGAGACGCGGAAGCGCTCGGCGTGCATGCGGTGCGCGCTGAGATCGTCGGTGAGCACGGAGCGAAAGGTGCCGATGCCGACATGGAGCGTGAGGAAGGCGTGCGGGATTTGGGCGAGCAGCTCCGGCGTGAAGTGCAGCCCGGCGGTGGGCGCGGCGACGGCCCCGCGCTCGCGGGCGAAGACGGTCTGGTAGCGCTCGGTGTCGGCGGGTTCGACGGCGCGGTTGAAGTAGGGCGGGATGGGCAGTTCGCCCGCGGCATCGAGGTCGATGGGGCCGCGGAATTCGATGATGCGCTCGCCCTCCGGCTCGATGCCAATGACGGTGCCGGGGGTGCCGTGAATGGTGATGCTCGCGCCGAGGCGCATCTTGCGGCCGGGTTTGACGAGGCATTTCCAGACGTGCTCGCGGAGCATTTCGAGGAAGAGCGTTTCGATGCGCCCGTCGTCGGAGAAGACGCGGGCGGGGATGACGCGGGTGTCGTTGAGGACGACGAGATCGCCGGGGCGGAGGAAAGTGGGGAACTCGCGGAAGAGGCGGTGCTCGAGGCGCTGGTCGGCGCGGTGGAGGACCATCATGCGCGAGTCCTCGCGGCGGGCGAGGGGATGGCGGGCGATGAGTTCGTCCGGGAGGGTGTAGTCGTAGTCGGCGGTGCGGAGGCTCATGGGGAAAATGGGGAGAACGTTCAACGCTCAACGTTCAACTTCCAACGCTCAACGGGGACGATTCGAAGGCGCTGTTTCGTTGAAAGTTGGACGTTGAAAGTTGGACGTTGAACGTTGCTTTCGGAGCGCGAGCCACGCGATGAGCGGCGGCAGCACGACCATCGAGCGCGTGAGCATGTTCGGCTGCCACGCGGTCCAGAGCGTCGTCGTCTCCCACAGCAGCAGCGCGGTGAGGACGCTGAGGGAGAGGATGGTCCACGCGGTCTGTCCGCGCCAGACGGCGAGGGGCAGAATCCACAGCACATACCACGGATGCAGCGTGGGGCTGAGGAGGAGAACCGCGCCGAGCACCCAGAGCGCGCTGCGCCGCCAGTCGGCGCGGAATTTCCACACGATGGTCGCGACGGCGAGCGCGAGCGCGAGGGTGAAGGGCCAGTTGCGGCCGACCGGGTTGGGGATGGTGACGGCCTCGATCCAGCCCCAGACGAGGTCGTTGAAACGCGTGACATCGGCGAAGGCGAGGAGCGGTTTCAGGACGACGCCGGGGCCGCCGTACGGGAGCGTGAGCGCGGCGGGAATCGCGAGGCTGACGAGCAGCGCGGCGGCGCGGCGGCGGAGCGCGAAGAGCCAGACCGGCAGGAGAAAAATCGGGATGAGTTTGAAAGCGATGGCGAGGCCGAGGCCAGCGGCGCTGGCGAGCGACCAGGACCACGCCGGGCGTGTTTCGTTGGCCGCCGTCGCGCGGTCGAGTGCGAGCACCGCGGCGGTGAGCGTGAGGAGCATGAGGCTGTCGAAATGTCCCGCGCCCGCGCACGCATAGGCGACGGCGGGATTCCACGCGTACCACGCGGCGTTTCGGTACGAGCTTGGTTTCACCGCAGTGGCGCGGAGGGAAGTGGGGGGGACGCAGAGGGAGTTTACAGCATCCTCTTTTCCCTCTGTGGAACCCTCCATGCCCTCTGCGCCTCTGCGGTTCCCAACAACCTCGCTGCGCAAGAGCAGGAGCAGCAGACTTGCCGTGCCGAGATCGGCGAGGATGAAGACGATTTTGAAAAGGATCACCGACGCCACGGACTGCGCCGCGGCGGGGACGATGCGGGCGAGCGCGGCGAAGGTGAGTTCGGTCGCGGGCGGATAGATCGCCGCCGATTCGGGATGGTTGATTTTCCACCATCCGTCTTCGCGGAGGGTGACGAGTTGCGTGGAGTCGGGGCTTTCGCGGTAAGGATTGAAGCCCTCCCGCTGAATGCGGCCTTCCCACAAATAGCGCCACAGGTCATCGCCCGGCTCCATCGGCAGCAGCACGACGCGCAGGGCGATGGCGACGAACCAAAACAGCACCGCCTGATTTTGCGCGCGGCCTTTTGGAAAAAAGCGCACCGCTGCGAGGAAGCACACACCCGCGCCGAGCAGCGCGCCGACGAGCCGCGCCGGATGGCCGGGAATGCTGAGATCACCAGCCTTCAGCGCCCACAGCAGGCACGCGAACTCGCCGATGAGCGCGCAAAAAAACACGACCGGCCCGCGGCGGGCGCGCGGGGTTTCAGCGGGCGCGTTCACGGTCGCGTGGTAGGGACGGCACTCCGTGCCGTCCGGGGCGAGCGCAGCGAGGCGGCAGGCGGGATGTGCGCGGCATCGGCCGCGCCCGCCACCTCGCTCCGCTCGCCCGGCGGACGGCACGGAGTGCCGTCCCTACCCGGCTGCGCCGATTTTGCTGCGCGGGCGCTCACGCTTTCGGTGCGGGCTTGCTCGCGGCGCCGAAGACGCGCATCAGCTCGCACTTTTGCGCGGCGGCGATGACGAGGTCGGCGACGCGGCGTTTCAACCGGCGCGCGCGGAGGTAAAGCCAGAAGACGATGAACGCGTAGAGTGCCCACCACCCGTAGTCGCGGTGCGCGGTGAAGGCCACGCGGTAGAGCAGCGCGGAGAGGAGGATCGCGTTGATGAGGATGGTCGCCGCGACCGCCTGGTAATTGAGCCGCACGCGCGTCAGGCACTTCGGCCCGCCGTGGTATTCGGTGACGGTGCGGACGGTGATCGACCAGAACTGATTGCCGTAAATCTGCATGTCCCAATCCTTCCAGCCGGTGTCCGCGGAGTAGCGCCAGCCTTCGTCTTCGAGGAGCTGGAAAATCTCCGTCAGCAATTGCTCGCGGCCTTTGCCGGTTTCATTCCACAGGTCGATTTTCGCGATGCCTCCCCGACGGCTCACGCGCGGGACATCGGCCTCGGGTTTGGCGATGACCGCGCGCGGCGTCTGCTTGTATTTCATCCAGGTGAAATAGCGCGCCCAGCCGCGGCCGAGCGGCTGCATGAAAGCGAGAAACGCCACGAGCAGGCGCGCGCGGATGGTGTCGAACTTCGGCTCGATGCGCGCGTGGATCATGAAGCTCATGGCGACGAGGAAGGTGCCGAGAAACATGAGCAGGGGCACCATGCGGATTTTTTCCAGCGGCCAGCCGAGCACGGCGATGAAGCCGGTGAGCACGACCCACTCGATGCTGCTGAGATAAGCCGCCAGCTCGCTCTGCGGCGTGGGATAGATCGACTGAAACAAGCCCTGCCCAAAGACGCCGTGGTAGATGACGGGCTTGTTGAAGAGCCAGGTAAAACGCGGTGCGCCGTAGATCTGGCCCTTCCATTTCGCCGTGCCGGTCGGGCCGAAAAAGATGAGGTGCTTGAAACGCAGCATCGACTCCGCCTCGCCGTAGCCCTCCTGCTGCGCGCGAAAGGCTTTGAGCGTGAAGCGGCGGTAGTGCCAGACGATGGCGCTGGGCGAGAAGGCGATGACGCCGCCGTTGGTTTGCAGCCGCCAGCAAAAATCCACGTCGTCGCCCGCCTTGCGGTACTCGGTGTCGAAGCCGCCGATGCTTTCATACGCCGCGCGGTGAAAGGCCATGTTGCAGCCGGGGATGTGCTCGGCCACGACATCCGTGAGCAGCACATGGCTCGGCCCGCCCGGCGCGGCGCAGACCGCGGCCTGGATCCAATTGACGGCGGGCGGCGAAATGTTCGGCCCGCCGACGCCCACGTAATCGCCGCTGAGCAGCGTGCCGACCATGAAGTAGAGCCAGTCGGGATCGGCCATGCAGTCGCTGTCGGTGTAGGCAAAAATTTCGCCGGTCGCGGCATGCGCGCCGGCATTGCGCGCGTAGCTCAGGCCCATGTTGGGCTGCACGATGTGGATGAAACCGGGGAGCGCCCGCGTGGCGCGGACGCCCCGTCCGCCGTCGGTCTCGCGGGCGCCCCGCCCGTCGATGGTGGCTTCCGCTGCGAGTGCTTCGACGGGCGGGGCGCCCGTCGGACATTCCGCGGACGGGGCGTCCGCGCCACGCGCCGTGCGCGCTTGCACAAACTCGGCGACCAGTTCCTGCGTGCCGTCCTTCGACCCGTCGTCCACGAGCACGATCTCGAAGTCGGGATACGATATTCGATCAAGCGATTCGAGGCAGTCGCCGAGCGTCTGGCCGCCATTGTAGCTGCACACGATGACGCTGACTTTCGGATAGCGCGGCAGCGCCACGCGCTGCGTCATCGAGCTTTCGCCGTGCAGAAATTCCTTGAGCGTGTGGAAGGCCTTCTTCGGCTGCCGCGCGCGTGTCACGAGGCCGAAGGCCCAGTCCGTGATGTCGTGGCCGCCGGTGAACCACTCGTCCGTCCACGCGAAAAAGATCGTCCCCGCCGCGCCGCCGCGGACCACGCTTTCGAGATGCCACGCGAGCACGCCGGCCTGCTCGTCCTCGCCCTTGCGGATCGTGTCCATGCCGAATTCGCCAAAGATCAGCGGCTTGTCTTCCGCGAGGTTTTGCAGCCGCGCGAGATACTTTTCAAAATCGCGCTGCCGCTCGAGATAGACGTTGTAGGAAACGAAATCGACGTTGCTCGGCAGCAGGTATTCCGTGGGCGGATAGCTGGCGTAGCTGAAGAGCGCGCGCGGGTCGGCCGCGCGGGCAATGCGGATGAGTTTCTCCACAAACTCGATGACCCGCTGCGCGCCGAGCCAGCGCACGATGGCGAAGGGGATTTCGTTGCCCACGTAGTAGCCGAAGATGGCCTCGTGCCCGGCGTTTTTCGCCACGCCCGCGCGGATCGTCTCCTCGACCTGCCGGCGGATTTTCGCGTTGTTCAGAAACTCGATGTGCTCCGCCCACGGGATCGAGATGAGCACCCGCAGCCGGAACTCCCGCGCGAGATCGAGGAACCACCGCGGCGGGACGTGATAGATGCGCAGCAGGTTGAGCCCCATCTCCTGCATCAGCGCGAAATCGCGCCGCGCCTTCTCCGGGTCGCCCACGAAATCCCCCGCCGCATCCGGCGCGAACGGCCCGTAGGTCACGCCCTTGATGAACCACTTCCGCTCGCCCTCGAAAAAGAACTTCGCCCGCACGCGGATCGGCGGGAGCGGGGCGGAGGAAACGGCGGGCGGGGCGCTGGGTGCGAGGGCGTCGGGCATGGGAAAAAGAGCGCCCTTCTTAATGCGCTGCGCTGCGCTCGGCAAGCCGCCGGCCAAAATGCTTTGACGCTCCGGCACTCCGCTGAAATAAAAGCCGCCCACAATTTTCCGCCCCACCACCTGCACGCCATGAACACCGTCCAATCCCTCAAGACCCTCAAAAAGAACGTCGGCAAAATCGTCGATGCCGAACTCGAATCCACCGGCGGGCTGCTGCGGCTCGCGCCCGCGTGGGTGCCGCGCAGCTTTCTCCAGCCGGGCAAGCGGCTGAAGCTGCACCCGGACGATCTCTACGCCTACGGCCTGAACCGCGGCGGCATCGACGAACGCTGGTTTGCCTCGACCACGCCGGCGGCGAATGAAGGCCGCGTGCCGGACGAAGGCTACAGCTACGTGGTCGCGGGGAAGACGCGCTTCACGCTGGCGCAGGCGGTGGCGGAGTGCGGGGCGACGATCATCGGGGAGAAGATCTGGAAGAAGTACAAGCGGTGGCCGGTGTACTCAAAGTTCTTCGACAACATGGGGCCGATCCCGCACCATATGCACCAGTCGAAAAAGCAGGCGGCGCTCGTGGGGCAGGAGGGCAAGCCGGAGTCGTATTACTTCCCGCCGCAGCATAACAACGTGGGGAATAATTTCCCCTACACCTTCATGGGCTTCGAGCCCGGCACGACCAAGGCGCAGGTGCGGAAGACGCTCGAAGATTGGAACAAGGGCGACAACGGCATCCTCGATCTTTCCAAAGCCTACCGGCTGAAAGTCGGCACCGGCTGGCTCATTGATCCGTGCATCCTCCACGCGCCCGGCTCGCTCTGCACCTATGAGCCGCAGTGGGGCTCGGATGTTTTCGGCATGTATCAGTCGCTCGTCGAAGGGCGCGAGGTGCCGTGGTCTTTGTTAGTCAAAGACATGCCTAAGTCGAAGCATCGGGACTTGGACTTCATTGTCGATCAGCTCGACTGGGATAAGAACGTGGATCCTAACTTCAAGGACAACCACTACCTCGAACCCGTCCCCGTCGCCGACACCCGCAGCGAGGGCTACGTGGATCGCTGGATCGTCTATGGCAAGGTCGATGGCGAGCAGCTTTTCACCGCCAAGGAGCTGACCGTCGAGCCCGGCGCCGTCTGCACCATCAAGGACAAGGGAGCCTACGGCCTCATCTGCGTGCAAGGCCGCGGCGCGATCAACGGCCAGGCGCTCAACAGCCCGAAACTCATCCGCTTCCACGAGCTCACCGAGGACGAATTCTTCTGCACCGAAGACGGCGCGAAAGCCGGCGTCACCTTTGCCAACACCAGCGAGACCGAGCCCCTCGTCTGCCTCCGCTACTTCGGCCCCGAAGTGAACCCCGATGCACCGGCGATGGGTGCGTATCGGAAGAATAAGTTCAATTGATCGGGGGTTAAAACCTTGGTGCCCCCGCGCGGCGGGTCATTTTCCGGGGAGCGCACGCGTCCCGCGTGCTGGTCGCGTCGTCCCGACGCGACGAACTTTCCCCGACGTGTGGAGTCATAGTGCGCGCCTCCCGCACTCGACGCGTCAGGAAGTCCGCGAAGGCGGGACGCCTTCGCCAGCACGCGGGACGCGTGCGCTCCCCGGACGCCGAAATTCTGCGCACCGTTTCTTAAGCTTTTCGCTCTGAAGCTCTGTTTCGGAACGAGTTTTAGCCGCGGCACGCGGGCAAAAAGAAGCAGCCGCCCGGCGGAATGCCGGGCGGCTGCGACGAAGATGAACGAAACCTTTTAGGCGGCCTCGATGGTGAGAACCTGGCGGCCTTTGTAGTAGCCGCAGGAGGGGCAGGCGATGTGCGATGGAATCGAGCTGCCGCACTGGCCGCATTTGTTCAGCGGGGTGGCGTGCCAGCGGTGGCTGGCTTTGCGCGTGCGCAGGCGCATCTTGGATGTTTTGCGTTTTGGAACTCCCATATCAGTTGGTCTATTTAATTTTTAGCTGGTCCAGCGCGCCCCACACCCGGCGGGTGGTTTCTGTCTCATCGGTCTCGGCGGGGGAGTCGGCGGTGGCTTTGGCCCGAAGTTGGGTGCCCTGGCAGACTCTCTCGCCGTTCCAATCGCAGTGCGGGTGGGGCGGAAGGGCGAGCAAGATGTCTTCCCTCACCATGCCTGTCAAGTCCACGGATTCGCTGCCGGTGAGTTCGATCTGGCAGGCGAAATCGGCGACCTCCAGCGGGTAGCGGAAACGCTCCAGACAAGAGACGCATTCGAGGTCGAGATCGACGCCGATGGTGCCGGTGGCGAAGAGCCCGCCGTCGCTCACGCCCACGTCGAGGGCGTAGCGGACCTCGCTGACGGGCTGGACGGCGGCGTCGTGGAGATCGAGGATTTTACTGCTCTCCGCGCCTTCGACGTGGAGGCCGTCGTCGGGGATTTGGTTGAGATGGATTTTCATAGGACGGTGGTTTTTACCGCTGTTTTTTTTAACCACTAATGGACACTCATGGACACTTATGGGGAAAAAAAGCGGGGGTATTTATGGGGAAAAGGGCGGCGGGTTTGGCGAATGGTCGAGTCACGCGATGGGGGCTTGGCGAACCGTGGCCTCACCGCGCTTTTCCTCCATTAGTGTTCATTAGTGCCGGTTAGTGGTTTTTCCATGTCGGTTGGTGGTTTTTCTCCCGCGGCGTGTTTTTCGCGCAGGGCGGCGGCGACGGAAGCTGGCACGAAGGCGTCCACATTGCCACCGAGGCGGCTGATTTCTTTGACGATGCGGGAGCTGAGGTAGGTGTATTTCTCGGCGGGCATGAGGAAGATGGTCTCGATTTGCTCGTCGAGTTTCCGGTTCATCAGGGCCATTTGAAACTCGAACTCGAAGTCCGAGACGGCGCGCAGTCCGCGGACGACGGCGGTGGCGCCCTGGGCGCGGGCGAAGGCGACGAGGAGCCCGTCGAACCGGGAGACGCGGACGTTTTCAAAACTGGCGGTGGAGCCGGCGATGAGGGCCGTGCGCTCGTCGGCGGTGAAGAGGCTGCGTTTCTGGTCGTTGACGGCGACGGCGACGATGACTTCGTCGAAGAGTTTGGCGGCGCGCTGGATGACGTCGAGGTGGCCGTTGGTCACGGGGTCGAAGCTGCCGGGATAGATCGCGCGTCTCACGCGGGGGAAGCTGCCGGAAGGCACGGCGTTTATGAAGATGAAACTTTTCCCGAGCCGTTGCGGGCGAGGGTGGTTTCGATGATGCGGAGGAGTTCGGCGACTTTGTAGGGCTTCGTGAGGTAGCCGGTCGCGCCCTGCCGGAGGAGCTCCTGGATGCGCTCGCCCATGGCGTCGGCGCTGACCATGACGACGGGGATGTCGCGCGTCGCGGGATCGCCCCGCAAGCGGCGGAGCACTTCGTCGCCGGAGATGTCGGGGAGATTGAGATCGAGGAGGATGAGGTCGGGCCGGTGCTCGCGGGCGAGCTGGAGGCCGAGGTGGCCGAGCATGGCGGTGAGGAGGCGGTAGCGGGCGTGCGGCTGGAGGATGCGCTCGACGAGGCGCAGATTGAGATCCTGGTCCTCGATGTAGAGCAGGGTGTGGGTGGTGCCGGCGGGGACCGGCGGCGGTGGGGCGGCGGGGAGCGGAGGGGATTCGGCGATTCTGGCGGACTCGGCGGGCGGCGCGGGCTCGCCGGATTCGAGGCGCGAAATGTCGAGCACGGTGTTGATGAGCGAGAGGAGATTTTTTCCGGCACGGGAGATGTGGTCGATGCTTTCGGCCTGGCTCGGGGAGGGGGTGTCGAGTTCGAGGAGCTGGGTGAAGCCGAGGATCGCGTTCAGCGGGGTGCGCAGCTCGTGGCTCATGCGGGAGAGGAACTGGCTCTTCACGCGGCTGGCGGTCTCGGCGCGCTCGTGCGCCTGGCGGATGCTTTCCTCCACGCGCTGGCGCTGGATGGCTTCGGTCAGCACATTGGCGATGGCCTGGAGGAAATGCACGTCGTCCTGCCCGAAGGTGCGCGGGGCGGTGGTGAAGGCGCAGAGCACGCCGAGCGGCGCTTCGCCAGCCTCGATGATCACGCTCACGCCGCTCACGACTCCGCTCGCGGCGGCGGCCTCGGAAACCTCGAAGCGCGTCTCCGCGGCCATGTCCGCGACGATGACGGGCTGGCCCGTGAGCAGCGTGTAGCCGGACTGCGAGCGCCGGCCGGTGGGCACGCGGTTGCCGGTCGTGGCGTCCGGCCAGCCGACCTGGGCGGTGGCGATGAGCGCCTTTCCGCCGGGCGCGAGCTGGAGCACGGAGCAGTAATCCACGCGCAGGATCGTCCGCACCAGGGCCACGGCTTCGTCGAGCAGTGGGTCCAGCTTTGCGCCCCGCAGCGCCTGCTGGCCGAGATGCGCCACGGCCTCCTGCTGGAGCGCGCGGTCCTGATTGGTGCGGTAGGCGCGGGCCAGTTCCGCGGTGCGCTCCTCGACGCGGGCTTCCAGCCCCTCGTGCGCCGCGGCCAGCGCCTCCTGGGCCTGGCGCTGCGCCGTCACGTCGGCGAAAAAGCCGACCATCCGTCCGATCTGCCCCTGCCGGTCGAGGAAGAAATAGCCCTTCGCTTCGAGGCAGCGGTAGGTTTCGTCCTTGTGCCGCACCCGGAATTCGAGATGAAAGGGATCGCGCGTCCCGGTGACGCGCTGCACCTCGAGGTCGAAGGTTTCGAGATCGAACGGATGGATGAAGCTGCGAAAAGTTTCCAAGCCGCCGCGCATTTCGGCGGCGGTGTAGCCGAGCAGCCGCTGCAGGTCGCCCGCGTAGGTGATGTCGTTGGTCCGCGAATTCCAGTCGAAGAGCACCTGCCCGCTCGCGCGGATCGCGGCGTCGTAGCGGTTGGCCCATTCGATGCGCGCCACCTCCTCGCGCTTCCGGTCGCTGAGGTCGCGCATGATCGTGGAGAAAAACTCGATTTCCCCCGCCGGGTTGGGATGGGCCAGGATGACCTGCGAAACCGGAATCTCCTGCCCGCTGCGCGTCAGCAAGGCCGTCTCGCCCATCCAGTCGCCGTCGCGGGCCGCCGCCGGAACGGCTTCCTTCAGGATTTCCCGCGCCCATTCGGGATGGCAGTCGGAGACGTGCGCGGGCAGCGGCTCACCCGGATCGAGGCCGAGCATTTTGCGTCCGGCCGCATTGATGAAAAGCACCTGCGCCTCCGCCGTGGACATCCCCACGAAATCGGTGGTGGCCTCGAGGATGCGCACCAGCCGCGCACTCTCGCGCCGCAGTTCATCGGCCGTGTACTGCTCCGTCACATCGTGCGCCACGCCGAGGTAGCCGGCGATCTCGCCGCGCGCATTGCGCATGGGCGCGCCGCGATCCACCACCCGCCGGTACTCGCCGTCGTGCCGCCGCAGGCGGAACTGGAGGTCAAAGGACGCCCGCTTTTCAAACGCCGCGTGCATCGTGGCGAAGCACCGCTCGCGATCCTCGGGATGCACGCGCTCGTACCAGTCCGCGCCCGCGTCCGCGGCCGCGGCTTTGCCGGAGAAGGCCAGCGCCGCCTTGCTGAAATAGCACACCGTCCCATCCAGCCGCATGCCCCAGACCATCGCCGGAAAGTCGTCCATCATCGCCAGGTCGAACTGGATTTCGGACAGGCCCTCTGGGAGCGGTGTGGGCGGTGGATTCATTTATTCTGGAAGGGGCTGGCCGCGGGTTTCGGGCGCGAACCAAATCGTGATCATACCCACGAAATAAACCAGCACGATGGTTGCGCCCGCGCGTTCGTAGCTGCCGCCCATCTTCTCGACGAGCGTGCCCATTTGCAAGGCTCCAAAACCCGCCAGCACCCGCCCGACCTTGTCCCCGAGCCAGCCAAAGACGATCCCGCCCAGCGCCGCGCCCCACAGGAAAAGCGCCGTCGCCCAGCCCATCCACCCGCTCACGAAAGTCTTCAGCTCCGCGCCGTGCAGCCCGCGCGACATCTCCGCCAGCGCCGGCCCGGCGACGATGGGAAAAATCCCCATCTCCATCCCGTCGAACATCCACCCGAGAAAGGCGGCGAGCAGCGTGAGATGGAGTTTTCCCCGTGAGGGCGCATTGGGCATCGCGCTTGTTAGCAGGCGGCGCGCAATCTTTTCCAGCCCGCAGTCGAGGAGTAGGCGGTGTGTCGGCCGCGCTCGCTGATGCCAGAGCTTTCCGTGGTTTCGCCCAAGCGTGCGTGCTACGCTGCGCGACCTATGAAGCCCTTCCCCACCCTCTGCCTCCTCGCCCTCGTGGTGGCCTCAGCGTCAGCCACTGCCGCCACGCTGACGGCAACGTACACCGGCTTTTATGCCTCGGACGGCACTCACAGTACGCAGGCGTACGCCACCGGCGTTCTCGGCAGCCTGGGCGAGGAGCACAAGGGTTACGTCGTCTTCGACCTGTCCGGCATCGCCCCTGGGACGGTCATCTCCTCGGCGACGGCCCTCCTGCCAAATCCCGCGAGCCTGGTCCTCGGCGGCGCGATCGACCACCTCGCCACAAACCTGTACGGGATTCCTTCCGCTTCCTATGCCAACTGGGCATCGCCCGCCGTGAGTTTGGGGCAAGCCAACTTTACCTTCATCGGAAGCCCGGGGCAGTTTGGCACTCCGCTGGTTTCGAGCACGAGCATCACCCAGGCGGCCAGCGGCACGACCATCCCATTCGCTTTCAACGCTGCCGGGCTTCAGTTCCTCGCGAACGCCGAGGGAACCGATTTCGTCGCCTTCGGGTTGGACATCACCAACCTCGATCCCAACAACTTTTACAGCCAGTATGCGTTCGACCTCACCGGTTCGCCTTTCATCACTCCCACCTCGCCCCCGGTCCGATTGCAGATCAACACAGCGCCCGAGCCGACGAGCCTGGGCCTCGCCCTCTTCGGCGGCACGCTCCTCGCCGCCAGACGCCGGCGTTGATGGCTCCAGTCTGCGCCGGTCCTTAGATGGGCGACCGGCTTTGGCCCGCCCGCCGCCGCGGGAGAAGACGCTCCCTTCCGTCGTCGGAAAAAAGCGCTGCCCATCTGCGAACGTTCCGACCTACGTGCCGCCGTCCGCCGCCCGCGCGGGGCTTCTTTCAAAAAACACGATCAACCCCATGCCCGCGACAAACCCGCCGATGTGCGCGAGATAGGCCACGCCGCCGCCGCGCGCCCCGGATACGGCCTCGAAAAAAATCTGCATCCCCATCCAGATGAGCAGGAAAACCCACGCCGGCAGATCGACGATACGGGTGAAAAAACCGAGCGGGATGAGCGTGCGGACATTGGCCCGCGGATGCTTCAGCAGATACGCGCCGAGCACGCCGCTGATCGCCCCGCTCGCGCCGACGAGCGGCATCGTCGAGTCCGGCGCGGGCCAGGTGTGCGCGAGCGTGGCGGCCACGCCGCAGAGCAGATAGAACGCGAAGAAGCGCAGCGGGCCGCACGCGTCCTCCACGTTGTCGCCGAAGATCCAGAGGAACCACATGTTGCCGATGAGGTGCATCCAGCCGCCGTGCATGAAAAGGGAAGTGATGAGCCGCGTGGTCGCGCCGGGGTCGTGGTGCGAGAGCATCGCCGGGATGAATGCGCCGATGCCGAGCGAATCCTCCATCCCGATGCGAAGCTGCCAGCCGATGAAAACGAGCGCGTTCACCACGATGATGGCGATGGTGACGATGGGAAAGCTGCGGGTCTGCTGGTCGTCGGAGAGCGGGATCATGCGGGCGGGACTATACGCGAAAATTTCATCCGTCATCTCGCACCCACCGTCGGTGGTGGTGGTCGTGGATGGATGTTGAAACTTTCGCGCCGCGCGCAATCATCGTGCCTGCGGCCAAGCCCGCGCCCACGATATTTTATGACCAAGCCGCTCCTCGCTCTCGCCCTCGCTTTTCTCATCACCGTCCCCCTTCCAGCCGAGACGCCCGCGGCACCTGATGCGCCCGACGATCACCAAGGCAGCCGGCAACTCGTGGCGCAGGCTGCGGATGGGCTGATTACCCTGCATGCGAAGGATGTGACCGTGCATGGCGCGAATGTGCGCTACGAGCCGAAACCGGAGAAAAACACCGTCGGCTATTGGTCGAAAGCGGAGGATTGGGTGAGCTGGGAATTCGAGGTGGTGAAGGCGGGAAAATTTGCAGTCGAGGCGCTGCAAGGCTGTGGCAAAGGGAGCGGCGGGGCCGAGGTCGCGTTCGCCGTCGGCGACCAGGTGCTGACGCTGACCGTGGAAGACACCGGCGGTTTCCAAAATTTCATCCCGCGCAAACTCGGTGCCCTCACGCTCCCCGTCGGCAAATACACGCTCACCGTGAAGCCGAAGACCAAGCCCGGTGGTGCGGTCATGGATCTCCGCCAGGTCACGCTGCGGCCCGTGGAGAAGTGAACGCCGCTCCGGCGGTGTGCGGCGAAAGATTTTGAAAATCGCGCTTGCGTGGTTTTCGCCCCTCACCTACATAAGCGACCCCTTTCGCGCTCGGCTGAGTTTCTCACTCCAGCATTCGCGGCTCCGGTTCGCCGGCGGCTGCGTTGCCTGTGGAGACCAGCCAAACCGCTGAGGGGAAAATAAAACGCGGTCGTAAAGAAAATCGCTTGCACGTCAGGTCGATTCTCCTAAAGTCCGCGCTCCCCGCTCCCAATGGGCACTTGAAATCGCCCGTGACAGCGGGGTTTTCAGTCCCCGGATGCAGCGGGGGATTCAGCCGTCCTAACGAAGACAAAACTTTTCCAATGCCAACCATCAACCAGCTCGTCCGCCAAGGACGCAAGAAAGTCACGGTGAAATCCAAATCACCGGCGCTGACCAATTGCCCGTTTCGCCGCGGGGTCTGCACGCAGGTGATGACCCGCACGCCGAAGAAGCCCAACTCGGCGCTGCGCAAAGTCGCCAAGGTGCGGCTGACCAATGGTTACGAAATTATCGCCTACATTCCCGGCGAGGGGCACAACCTCCAGGAGCACTCGATCGTCCTCGTTCGCGGTGGCCGGGTGAAGGATTTGCCCGGCGTGCGTTATCACATCGTCCGCGGCACGCTCGACGCGCTCGGGGTGGATGGCCGCCGCCGCAGTCGCTCGAAGTACGGCACCAAGCGTCCGAAGAAGGGTGCCGAAGCAGCCGAGGCCGCCAAGGGTGCCAAAGGCAAGAAGAAGTAATCACTTTCAACCACACTCCACATGTCCCGTCGTCGTCGAGTCATTCATAAGACAGAAAAGTTGGACGCCCGTTATGGCAGTCCGGTGGTTGCGCGTCTCATTGCCACGGTCATGCAGGACGGCAAGAAGTCGCTGGCCGAGCGTATTGTCTATACGGCGATTGAGGAGACTCGCACAGGTACGGACGCCGTCGATCCGCTGGAAGTTTTGAACAAGGCGATTGATAACGTGAAGCCGCGTCTCGAAGTGAAGAGCCGCCGCGTGGGTGGTGCGACCTATCAGGTGCCGATGGAAGTGCCGCCGGCCCGCCAGCTCGCCCTCGCGATGCGCTGGATCGTGGGTTACGCGCAGGCTCGCAAAAACATCCCGCTGATGAAGGCGCTCGCCAACGAGCTCAAGGAAGCCGCCAGCGGGCAGGGGAATGCCATCAAGAAGCGCGACGACACCCACAAGATGGCCCAGGCCAATCGCGCCTTCGCCCACTTCCGTTTCTAACCAGTGCCGACTATGTCAGCCGTTGCCGCTCCCGTAACTACCAACCCGAATTCGCCGAACCGCCAGTATCCACTGGAGCGGACGCGCAACATCGGCATTGCCGCGCACATCGATGCCGGCAAGACCACGCTGACCGAGCGCATCCTTTTCTACACCGGCATGATCCACAAGATCGGCGAGGTGCATGACGGCACCACGGTCACTGACTGGATGGAGCAGGAGCGTGAGCGCGGCATTACGATCACCTCTGCTGCTACGACATGCTTTTGGCAGCAGCGCAAAGAAGCGGGTGTCTATAAGGCTTACGAAGACATCAAGATGCGGGTGAACATCATCGACACTCCCGGTCATGTGGATTTCACGGCCGAGGTCGAGCGTTCGCTCCGCGTGCTCGACGGTGCCATTGCGGTCTTCTGTGGCGTGGCTGGTGTGCAGCCACAATCCGAAACCGTGTGGCGTCAGGCGACGAAGTACAACGTCCCGCGCATCGCTTTCGTCAATAAGATGGATCGCACGGGGGCGAACTTTAACAACGCCATCAATGACATGCGGACCAAGCTCAATGCGAACGCATGGCCGGTGCTTATTCCGATCGGTTCGGAAGATCAACTCAAGGGCCAGTACGACATCATCAACAAGAAGGCGATCATCTATCTCGACGACGAGAAGATGGGTTCCAACTACCTCATCGAAGAAATCCCCGCGGAGGCGCGGAAGATGGTCGATACGGCCTACGACGAATTGGTTTCTGCGATCTCTGATCTCGATGACGAAATCGGCACGGCTTTCCTTGAGGAAAAGCCAATCAGCATCGAGATGCTCAAGGCGGGCATTCGCCGGCAGACCATTGCGAACAGATTTGTCCCGGTGGTCGGCGGCTCGGCCTTCAAGAACAAGGGCGTGCAGTATCTCGTCGATGCCGTCATCGACTATCTCCCGAGCCCCATCGACATTCCCCCGGCAAAGGGGCAGGATCCTGACACCTCCGAGCCTATGGAGGCTGTCACGGACGACAACGCGAAGTTTTGCTCGCTGGCCTTCAAGCTCTGGACCGACCCCTTCGTCGGCAAGCTCGTGTTCTTCCGCGTCTATTCCGGCAAGGTCACCAAGGGTGACACCATTTACAACCCGCGCACCAATAAGCGTGACCGCATCAGCCGCCTCATCCAGATCCAGGCGGATAAGCGCGAGGACATCGATACCATCTACTCCGGTGACATCGCCGCGATCGTCGGCATCAAGAATGTCACGACGGGCGATACCCTCTGCGATGAAGATCATCCGATCTTCCTGATCCCGCCGTCCTTCCCTGATCCCGTGATCTCGATGTCCATCGAGCCGAAGACCAAGCTCGATCAGGAAAAGATGGGCGTCGCCCTTCAGCGCCTTGCTGAAGAAGATCCGACTTTCCGCGTTAAGACCGACGAAGACACCGGCCAGACGATCATCGCCGGCATGGGCGAGCTGCACCTCGAAATCATCCGGGATCGGATGCTCCGCGAATTCAAGGTGGATGCCAACTCCGGCAAACCGCAGATCGCGTATCGCGAGACGATTACCGCAGCGGCGACTGGCGAGGGCAAACTCATCAAGCAGTCCGGTGGCCGCGGTCAATACGGTCACGTCATTGTCAA
>JAYWEP010000030.1:0-30047 GCA_043779205.1 Chthoniobacter sp.
GCCGACGACAGCACGCGAGGGCGCGTGCGCTACCCATTCGGCTTCGCCGCGGGCGACTTTGCCGACGATCTCCATGGCGTCGGTGCCGGTGAAGGCGGGGCGGAGGTGGAGGATCTCGAAGAGGATCGCGCCGAGGGCGTAGATGTCGGAGCGGGCGTCGAGGGTCTCGATCTCGCCGCGGGCCTGCTCGGGGCTCATGTAGGCGGGCGTGCCCATGATGCTGCCGGCCATGGTCCGAAAGGCGGAAGACGGAGGGCGGAAGTCGGAAGAAGCCGGAGCATTGCGCGCGGTGAGGACGACGCTCCGCGCCCGCCCATCTTCTTCCGCCCTCCGCCTTCCGTCTTCCGCCTTTCCCACCACTTTCGCCAGGCCCCAGTCCATGACGAGCACGGAGCCGAAGTCGCCGAGCATGAGGTTCTCGGGCTTGAGGTCGCGGTGGATGACGCCTTTGCTGTGGGCGAAGGCGAGGGCGTCGCAGACTTTCTGGAAGACGGTGAGGAGCACGGGGAGCGGATATTTTTTCACCGTCTCGGGGACGCCCTGCGCGAGGAGTTCGAGGACCTTTTTCAAGGTGATGCCGCGGACCATTTTCATGGTGTAAAAAACCTGCCCCTGCTCATCGACGCCCAGTTCGTAGATGGGGACGATGTTCGGGTGGTCGAGCTGGCCGGTGATCTTGGCCTCGTCGATGAAGCGGAGCACGTCGGCCTCGTCGCCGGTGGCGAGCATGACTTTCATGGCGACGGTGCGGTCGATGGCGCGCTGGCGGGCGTCGAGGATCGCGCCCATGCCGCCCTGCGCGATGACACCGCCGATGGCGTAGCGTTTTTCCGCGAGCAGCTCCGCCGGCAGATGCCGCGCGATGGCCGCCTGCGCGGGCGCGAGGGAGACGCCGGGCTCGGTGGGGGCGCGCTGGCGGCGGATTTCGAGGGTGATGTCGGGGCCGAGGCGGATGCTTTGGTTCGGGAAGAGGCGCGTGGCTTCCGCGATGGGCCGGTCGTTGACGAAGGTGCCGTTGCTGCTCGCGAGGTCTTCGAGCAGGAGGTGGTCGTAGTTGATGGTGAGCCGCGCGTGCTGGTGCGAGAGGAGCGGGGTGTCCGCGTGGAGATCGACGCCGGGCTCGCGGCCAATGACGTACTCGCCCGGCGGCAGCGTGGCGCGCGCCAGCTCGGTGCCGCCGTGGTGCAGGATGACCTCGGTCTGCGGGGTGTGCATGGGCGCGGAGTCTAAAGGCCGGCGCGGAGTCGGAGCAAGGAACGGAATGGCTTTGAAGCGAATGTTTCGCGCAATGTTGCCGCCGCTTGGACAATCCGAAATCCAAAATCGAGAATCGAAAATTCCGCGCCGCGCTCGCCCGCTGGTTCCGCGCGCAGGGGCGCGATCTGCCGTGGCGGCGGACGCGCGATCCTTATGCGATCATGGTTTCCGAGTTCATGCTGCAGCAGACGCAGGTCGCCACGGTGCTGGATTTCTACGCGCGCTGGCTCGCTCGTTTTCCGGACTTTCAGACGCTCGCCGCCGCGAGCGAGGCCGACGTGCTGCATGTCTGGCAGGGTCTCGGCTACTATTCGCGCGCGCGAAATCTGCACCGCGCCGCGCAGCAGGTCGTCGAGCGCCACAGCGGCGCGCTGCCGGATGATCTCGCCGCCATCGCCGCGCTCCCCGGCGTCGGACGCTACACCGCGGGGGCCATCGCCAGTTTCGCCTTCGACCGCGCCACGCCGATCATCGACGCGAACATCGCGCGCGTGCTCGCGCGGCTGCTCGATCTGCGGGAGCCCATCGACACGGCGCGCGGCTCCGCGATCCTCTGGCAGACCGCCGCGGCGCTGCTGCCCGTGCGCGGCGGGCGGCTGCACAATTCCGCGCTCATGGAACTCGGCGCGCTCGTCTGCACGCCGCGCACGCCGCAGTGCCCGCAGTGCCCGGTGCGCGCGCATTGCCGCGCGGAACATCCGGCGTCGCTCCCGCTCAAAAAACCGCGCCGCAAAACCGTCGCCCTCGCCGAAGACTGCGCGTGGATCGTGCGCGACGGCCACCTTTTGCTCGCGCAGCAAACCGGCCCCCGCTGGCGCGGCCTGTGGAAACTCCCCGCGCTCACGACGCCCGTGCGCGCAGCAAAACTCCTGCTCGCGCTCGACTACCCATTCACCCACCACCGCGTCACGCTCAGCGTCTTCGCCACCGCCGCTCCGAAAAAAATCGCCGCCCATGATCGCTGGATCGCGCTCGATGAAATCGAAACCATCGCCCTCGCCGCTCCCCACAGGCGCGCGATCCTGCGGCTGCGCGCTACGGCGTGAGTCGCACCGACTTGAGCAGCCGCTCCGCGTCCTCCTGCCCATGCGGGCTCGCGGAGTCAAAGATCGCCTGGACCTGGTAGTAGGCCTGCCCGTCGGCGATGAGGATCGCTTCGACGCGAAGGGTTTTGCGCCCGCGTTCGGCGGTGATGGAAAGACGGCGGGCCGGTTTGCCGGAGACGGTCTGCTCCGTGGCGGTGTCGTGCAAATTCGTGATGCCGTCGAGGTGCGCGATGCCATCCACCGCGCCTTTCGCTGCGCCGTCGAAATTCAACTCAATGCCGGTTTTGTAGATCGTCCGCAGCACGTCGATCTCGAGGTCCGGGGTCTTGGCAACGTGCATCTCGGTGCTCTCGATGAACTCCTGCGCGAGGCCGAGATCGAGCGGCCTGTTTTGAAAACCGCCGGGCGCCTCGAACGAGAGACCGGCGAGCTGCCGGGTGCTCCAGCCGCGCGTGCCCGGCGGGGTCTGCCGGCAACCGGCGAGGGCGAGGGCGAGGGCGAGGAAAATCTTTGAGCAACGAAGCATGATGGCGCGGCGCGTTTATGCGGCGGTCTGCGGGCGAAAGCAAAGCCGCAGGCGAACCCGCGAAGAGTCCGGCCAAAAAAACCCGTTGACGCCGCGCGGCCCCTCGCGCACTCTCCGCCCCATCAGTTCGCGCCCTCGGTTGGTCTGACCTCTCGGCAGACCGCTCCCTCGCAAGCCAGCAGCCAAGCGCGTTTCCGTATCATACCCACACACCATCCTGATCCATGGCGGGTCACAGCCAGTGGTTTCACCACCGACAGCCCAAAGGTTTCCTCGACCTGCAACGAGGCCGTTTTCACCAGGCTAATTCCATGCGCCGATGCTCCGCTGGAGCCCGGCGTTCCGACTCGCATTTTTCCCAAACGCCCGCGGCTTTTCTGCGGTGCCGCCCTTCACTCTCAATATCCCAACCACCCATTTTCATATGACCGAACCCGCAGACCCATCATTGCTCGACGAGCAGGCCACCAAACCGAAAAAGACCGCCCGGAAACCGGCGGCGAAAACCGCCGCGCCCGACGCCCCGACCGAGAAGGCCGCCAAGCCGGCCGCAAAAAAGCCTGCGGTGAAAAAAGTCGCCGCGAAAAAGAAAGCCGCCCCAGCCGCCGAAGAAGAGCAGCCTGAACTGCCCGGCGCAGCGGAAGCGCCCGCGGTCGCCGTCGCGCCGCCTGCCGCCCCGACCGCGCCAGCGCCCCCGGCGAGCGCGGATGAATGGAGTCCCTCGCGGGCCAAAGCGGAACCCGCCGCGCCCGCCCCGGCACCGGAAATCCCCGCCGCGCCGGTCGTGAAACAGCGCCCCGTTTACATCCCGCTCCACGTCGCCCGGCAGATGGAGGAGCAGGCCCGCGCCACCGGCCAGCCCGCCAGCCCCGTGCCCGTCTCCATGCCCGCCGATCAGGCCCCGCGCATGGACCCGGCCTCGCGGATGGACATCATGCCGCGCGATGAGGAGATCGGCGAAGCCGAGGGTCTCGTGGAAGTTTCCGGCAAAGGCTTTGGCTTCCTGCGCGATGCCAAGCGCGGCTTCACCCAAAATCCCAACGACATCTTTGTCACCCCCGAGCTTTGCCGCGCCTACAACCTGCGCGACGGCCAGTGGGTCAAGGGCCAGACCCGGCGCGGCAACCGCGGCGCGCAGCTTTTCCGCATCACCGAGATCAATGGCGACCCTTCCGAAAAAGCCGCGACGCTGCCGACCTTCGATGAACTCACGGTCATCAGCCCGCTGGAAAAAATCAATCTCGAGACCGTGCCCGACCGCTACACGACGCGGATCATCGACATGATGTGCCCGATCGGCAAAGGCACGCGCGGGCTCATCGTCGCGCCGCCGCGCACCGGCAAAACCACGCTGCTCCAGCACATCGCGGATGCCGTGGTGAAAAATCATCCCGAGATCAAACTCATCATTTTGCTCGTCGATGAGCGGCCCGAGGAAGTCACCGACATCACCCGCGGCTGCCCCACCGCCGAGATCATGGCCAGCTCGAATGACGCCGACATCAAGAGCCACACCCGCATCTCGCAGCTCGCCATGGAGCGGGCCAAACGCCTCGTCGAATCCGGCAAGGACGTCTTCATCCTGCTCGACTCGATCACCCGCGTGGGCCGCGCCTTCAACAACGCCATGACCGGCGGACGCACCATGTCCGGCGGCCTCGATTCCCGCGCGCTGGAAATCCCGCGCAAGATTTTCGCCGCCGCGCGCAACACCGAGGAGGCGGGCTCACTCACGATCATCGCCACCGCGCTCATCGAGACGAACAGCCGCATGGACGAGGTCATCTTCCAGGAGTTCAAAGGCACGGGAAACATGGAGCTCGTCCTCGACCGCAAGATCAGCGACATGCGCATCTATCCGGCGATCGACATTTTCCAAAGCGGCACGCGCCGCGACGAGCTGCTCATCCCCGCCGACGCCCTGCACAAGATCAACGTCATCCGCCGCGGCCTCGCCGGGCACAAGCCCGTGGAAGCCATCGAGCGCCTGCTTTTCTTCACGAAAAAATTCCCGACCAACGCGCAGATGCTCCGCGAAATTCCGGGCTGAGTTGGCGGGGGCTTTCGGAACCCTCTTCCTCTTCCTCTTCCGCTTAATCTTCCTCTCCGGCGATGGGGAAGAGGAAGATTAAGCGGAAGAGGAAGAGGAAGAGAGGAAGCCCCGTGCGCCGCCTTCAATCCGCAGCCCCTGTTTTCCAATGAAGCTCCGCAACCAACTGCTCGCGCTCTGCTGCCTGCTCGCCTTTGCCGCCGCCGGCTGGCTCTACGTGCGGACCTGGGTCGTGCAAAAGCCGTTCGGCATCATCCTCTTTGTCAGCGACGGGCTGGTCGCGCGCCACGTCACCGCCGCGCGGCTTTATGAAAACGGCGCGGGCCACCGGCTCACCCTCGAGTCTTTCCCAAACCTCGCGCTCCTCCGCAATGCCGCCCGCGACTTCGCCGTGCCCGACGAGGCCGCCGCCGCGACCGCGCTCGCGACGGGCGTGAAAGTGGGCCACCGCACGCTCGGGCAGGACGCCCAGGGCCAGCGGCTCAAGACCATCCTCGACCTCGCGCGCCAGCAGGGCCGCGCCGTCGGGCTCATCACCACGGGCAGCCTCGCCGCGCCCGGAGCCGCCGCCTTTTACGCGCAGACCGGCGATGCACGGGAGAGCGCGCCCATCGCCGCCCAACTCGCTGCCGCAAAACTCGATGTCGTGCTCGGCGGCGGCGCGGGCGATTTTCTGCCGGAGGCGAAAGGCGGACGGCGCAAAGACGGGCGCGACCTGCTGGCGGAATTGCAGGCGCAGGGCTGGGATCTCGTCCGCACCAAAGCCGAACTCGCCAGCGCCCCGGCCTACCGCACCGCCGGGCTCGCCGGCTTTTTCAGCAGCGATCCCCTCGCCTTCAGCGACCAGATCGAATCCGGCAGCCAGCAGCCCTCCCTCTCCGACATGGTCCGCCGCGCCATCGAGTTTCTCCAGGTCCACAGCGCCGGCTACGTCCTCGTCATCGACGCCTCGCTCGCCACCACCGCCGCCGAGCGGAATGAAGGCGAGCGCGTCATCACCGAAACCCTCGCCCTCGACCGCGCCCTCAAGACCGCCCTCGAATACGCCGGCGCGAAATCCCTCATCCTCGCCGTCGGCAAACACGCCACCGGCGGGCTCAGCCTCAGCGGCTACCCGCTCGTGACCGACCACGGCGTCGGCCTCCTCGGCGTCAACGCCTCCGGCCAGCCCGCCCTCACCTGGGCCAGCGGCCCGAACGGCCCCGCCGCGAAATCCGAACCCGCTGCTTTCCTCACACCCTCCGCGCTGAACAACGCCGAGGACGTCCTCGCCCTCGGCCGCGGCGACGGTGCGGAAAAGCTCCACGGCTTCCTCGACAACACCGCCATCTTCGAAATCCTCCGCGACGCTTTGTAAGGACATGCCCGTCCTTGAAGAGAGTTCCAACAAAGGGTGAAAGAAGCAGCCGCGCGCCTTGCGCGAAAACGTCAAGGAGCGGCGCGCTTCCAGCCGCCGAACAACCACCGCGCGAAGCGCCATTCTTCACTCGCAGTGCGGAAGGGAAAAGTTGGCGCTTCGCGGTGGGTGGGATCGGCGGCTGGAAGCGCGCCGCTCCTTTACCCTCTCCCGACGCTCGCGCTCGGCTTGAGGTTGCTGACTTATTTCACCGTCCTGCTGTCTTGGCGTCTTGGCGTGACACCAAACAAAGCGTGACTTCCGGCAACCCCTCTTAACTGGTCAATGGCCGGTTGAGTTCAGTGCGCCAGTCGGCTGGATCGGGGCTCGACTCCGGGCCGGCGAGGTAACATTCCCAAAGGTCCGGAGCCGGCGTGTGTCCGTTGGTTTCGATCCATTCGATGAACTCGCCCCAAGCCTCGCCGAGCCCCTCGTAGGCTCCATGATAAACCGTCCGCGCCACCTTCATCGCGGGCCATTGGCTCGGCTGCACGCGACCCGCAGCGGCCACCGGCGCGGCGACCGGAATGCTGATCTCGAAATCAAAAGTGTCCGTGGGCCGCCGCAAATGGTGCGTGAACCAAGGCCCTGCCGGCGCGATGCCTTGGGCGGCGATGGTCGCCAGCAATTCCTGGATGCCCGGCCCCATGACCTTTTGAATCTCCTCCCGCGGAACGATGACGTGAATGATCGCGGTGAGCTGGGCGGTGGTCTGGATGATTTGTGGGGGCTCGAGCATGACCGGTTTTATCGCCGCTCCGCTCGGAGCGCAAAGAATGAGTGCGAAATGCGCGGGCGTGGAGAAAAGTGCGCGCATGTCGGACTTGAAAATGCAGATCGAAGATTTCGGACGCCGCGCCCGCGCCGCCGCACGGCTGCTCGCGCGGACGAGCCGGGAGCAGAAGGATCGCGGGCTGCTCGCGATGGCGGATGAGATCGTCGCCGCTGCGCCGGAGATTCTGCCGGCGAATGCGCGGGATGTGGAGAAGGCGAAGGCGAACGGGCTTTCCGGCGCGATGCTCGACCGGCTTACGCTCACGGAGAAACGCCTCGGCGAGATGGCCGATGGCATCCGCGCAGTCGCCGCGCTTGCCGATCCCGTGGGCGAGATCATCCGCGACTGGACGCGGCCCAATGGCCTGCGCATCCAGAAAGTCCGCGTGCCCATCGGCGTGGTCGGGATCATCTACGAATCGCGCCCGAATGTGACGAGCGATGCGGCGGTGCTTTGCACGAAAACGGGCAACGCCACGATCCTCCGCGGCGGCAGCGAATCCATCCACTCGAACGTGGCCATCGCCGCCGCGCTCAGCCGCGGCGCGGCGCGGGCGGGCCTGCCGGCGGACAGCGTGCTGCTCATCCCCACGACCGATCGCGAGGCGGTGCGGCACCTTTGCGAGATGGACAAATACCTCGACGTCATCGTGCCGCGCGGCGGCAAAGGGCTGATCGAAACCGTGGTCGAGCACGCGCGCATGCCGGTCATCAAGCACTACGACGGCATCTGCATCATGTATGTGGACCGCGACGCCGATCTCGCGATGGCCGAGAGCATCGTCATCAATGCGAAGTGCCAGCGGCCCGGCGTGTGCAACGCCATCGAGACCGTGCTCGTGCATCGCGATGTCGCGGAGCAGTTCTTCGCGACGACCGGGCGTGCGCTACTCATCAAGGGCGTGGAGTTGCGCTGCGATGAGCGCGGTTTTGCCATGCTCCACGCCGAACGCGAAACGCCCAACCCGCAGCGCATCGTGCGCGCAACGGAGCAGGATTTTCGCACGGAGTTTCTCGATCTCATCCTCGCGGTGAAAGTCGTGGATTCGCCCGACGAGGCCATCGCGCACATCGAGGAAAACGGCTCGCATCACAGCGACGGGATCGTCACCGCGAATGCGGAAACGGCGGAGCGCTTCCTCGGCGAAGTCGATAGCGCGACCGTCTATTGGAATGCCTCCACGCGTTTCACCGACGGCGGCGAATTCGGCTTCGGCGCGGAGATCGGCATCAGCACGGACAAGCTGCACGCCCGCGGCCCGATGGCGCTGGAGGAGCTGACGACCTACAAATACGTGCTCCGCGGCAACGGCCAGATTCGGACGTAGCCGCGCCGCCTTATGGGACGGACCGGTCGTTCGCAGGCTGGTGCTACCGCAGTCCCGAGTCGGCGTCTATGCGCCGCGCACCGGCGTAATAAACGTCGTCCTCGGCGACGGAGAAGCCCGTGGTAGCGACCTTCATAACGAGCAGATTCATGTTTTTGGAGAGAACGATGAGCGACGGGGCGATTTAGCTGAGTGCCACAAGACCGATGGCACACGAATACTGCGGGTTATTGAGGTTGCCCGCGATGCCTGGGATTCTTTTCACATGTGCGAGTTGCGCTGTCAGGCCGAAGACTTCCTCAGCCAATTCGTTGATGCCGCGCAGCGTCGAGCAACCGCCCGTGAGATGCACGCCTGAGCCGAGGGAGTGGAGTTGGATACCGCCCGATTCGAGCCGCTTCCTTACCGACTCGAAAATCTCGCGCACGCGACAACGGAGGACGGCATTTAGCACCTCGCGCTCGATCTCTTCACCGTCGAAGCCGATCTTGCCCGGCCGCGCCTCGACGACCGCTACGCTGCCCTTCTCGATCTTCAGCTTTTCCGCGCTTGCCGTCGGAAGGGACAGAAACAGCGAGAGGTCGCGGGTGAGATCCTCGCCGCCGATTGGCAGGCACCCGCTGTGGATTAAGGCGTCGTTCGTGAAGACCGTGTAGTTTGTCTTGCCTGCGCCCATGTCGATGGCGAGTGCGCCGCGCCTTTTCTCGTGGAATCCGAGCACCGCTTGGGCGCTTGCCACCGGCGCGAGAACCAAACCTTCAACTTTGATACCGAGATCCTGGACGAAGCAAATGCTCCTCATTATTCCCGTGCCGGCACCGCGCACGATTTGAAAAGCCGGATCAAGCGCGCGGTCGGAATGCCGGATGCGCTCCAGCGCCCCGTCCCCCTTAACGGCGTAACTGAGTTCTTCCCGCCTGTCCGGCATTTCAGGCGATCTGCGACCGCAGGAGACATCGACGGACGCGCCGCCAACCGCCAAAATAACGCTGCCTATCATCACATCGGTCCGCACTTCTGCATCCACCAGCGCGTCCCGCACGCACTCGCCCGCCGCTTCCATATCCGAGATTCCCCATCCGCACACGCCTCGTGACGGTGCCTCCCCGTAACCGTGGATTTTGATGGTCCCGTCAGGCCGCCTTTCGGCAACAGCCACGCAGACTTTGGACGTGCCAATGTCAAGACCGACCACAAAATCGGCGTTGGGCTTGGCCGAGTTGTCTAACAACGCTTCGGCGTGGCGGCTCTGGAGGTTCACGGCACAGCCAAGACCGGCAATGCCGGCGATGCGGAAGAAATCACGGCGGCCGATTCCTAATTCACTTCCGGCAATTCTTTTTTTCAGAATTCTGTCGGCGTTGCATTGGAGTGGTGGGATGTCCATCGGTGCCGCCGAAGATAACTTCAGCGGCCATTTCAAACAGGGAAACGATTGTCCCCAAAGAGTGTCCTGAAGTCCCCGAGGCTTGGAGTTTTCTTGATTCCCGCATTACGCTCGGCGTCACCGATGAAATCGCCACTTACTCTCGATCTGGAACGGCTCAAATCCCGCGCCTATCACCGCGCCGAATGGGCGGATGGGGCTTTGCGCCGCTATCACGCCGCCCGGTTGAAGTTGAAAGGGGTGGTCGAGCCGCAGTTGCGATTGCTTTACGACTGGATGTTTGTTCCGCCGACGCTCTGGCCCTTCAATGTTCAGGATGTCCTGGAGGATTGTCTTGCCACCTTGGAAAAGGGGAAACGCCTGAACGCCCGGCAGCGTCTGCTCACCGACCTGCTCCCTGAGCCGCCGGACGAAGGCATCTGCGCCACCGTGGCAGCGCACGAGCACCACGTCCAAAGCGGCGTGTACGAAGACCTGGTCAGGACACCGGCCAAGTTCGCGCAAAAGGAACTCGCCATGCGTGTCGATCCGCAGCTTCAGCGCGATTGGGCGCGGCTCAAGGCCGCCTTCAAGGTTGAATCCCACCGTGACCACAAGGGGGTCATCCGCCGCACCATGGCCACAGAGCGCAACCTTCGCCCGTGGTTCTCGGTGAACCCGCGCAAGGCCGGAGAAGCTTTCCGCGCCGCGTTCGACGCCTTTTGCCTGCGCTGGAATCTCTACGGAATGCAAAACGACGAACCACTCCTGCTCAAGCTCGCCGTCAACATCACGCCATTCGGGACGATGATCCACATCCCGTCCTATTGGTCTTTAGACCAGAAGCGCGACATCCGCTGGGACGCCATCGCCAGCCTCCATCGCGCCCGTGTCCCCGGACGCCAAGGCCCGGCGCTCGCGGCGGGACTTGCCGAACGGAGGAAGCTCGCAGAAAAGCTCCGGCCTCTCGACAAAGAAGCCGCCAGCCTTGGTCTCAAGGGTGAAAAGAAACACGCCTTCCTTTGCGCCGGCTTGAACTGGGTGCCCGGAACCAGCGCGAAGCGCATCAGCAGACTGCGGGCGGAATTCAAAAAGTAAGAGGGTGGACCGGAAGTTGGAAGACGAGGATTTTTCAACCACGGATTGCACAGATTTCACGGATTTCTGATTCTTAAAAATCCGTGTAATCCGCGAAATCCGTGGTCAAAAAGCCTTCAGATATGACCTTTAGCCCACCCTTTAAGACACCTATTGGGGACATTCAGTTCCCTGTATCCCGCGTTGCGGCGGGCGTATCGCTTGGGGCGCTATGCTTCACACATCCGAAATCACCGATCTTACTACTGTCCAGCCGAGCCAGGATGAATCGGCAAGCTCAGGCGAAACCAAATCTGTCTTTCCTGCCACGATGGTCTGTGACTTGGGCGAAAGCGGTGCCTTCTGTCCGGGGTTTGAGCGCCCTCATGTGCCGGTGCTGGCTGCGTTTGGCGGAGACCGTTTGCATCGGTTCGGAATGCCGGGGTCCTGGAATCTCGAACGCGCGGTCTCCGAGAATCCCCATGCGCTCTTCCGCTCCATCCGCAGACATTTCCCCGATGAGCGTCTGAAAAAATGGGACGACCTCACCTTTCAGTTTGGCCCCCGGTCTTTTCTCTACGCCGACGAAACCAGGATCATGGGCTACGCTGAAACGCCGCAGGAAGCCGAGCGTTTGGTGGCAAAGTTCAACGAAACTTACCGCAAGCCCCCCGCCCTGACTGGCGGGTCATTTTACCTCATCACCACGGGCAAGGAGATCAGCATTGAAACCGTCCCTCTTGGAGCCGAAACGACCCTCGGCGATGAGGCGTTCAGCCTCCACTACGGATGCGGAAGCAGGGAATGGCATCAGGATTTCACCGCCAAAGTCTGTGCGAGCAATCACGGCCTTTCGATCTTTGAAGGAACACCGGGAACTGGCAAAACCTCCTACCTGCGGCACCTCATGGGTGTGCTGAAAAAGTCGCATCGGTTCTACTTCATTCCGACCGGGACCATGGACGTCCTATCAGACCCCGAATTCATCGGGTTCTGGGCAAACCAACGGCGCAACCATTCCGAGCGCCAGTTCGTCGTCATTCTGGAGGATTCCGACGCCGCCCTCACGACCCGCGGGTCTGACAATCGCGAAAAGGTCAGCGCCATCCTCAACCTCTCCGATGGGATGCTCGCCGACTTCCTCCGCCTCCAAATCATCTGCACCATCAACTGCCGCGCCGACGACATCGACCAGGCGCTCCTTCGTCCCGGACGGCTCCTCAGCCACCGCGTCTTCCCCAGGCTCGACTACGCCCAAGCCTCCCGCCTCGCCGAGAGCCTCGGCAGGAAATTGCCCATCGTGCGGGATTATTCGCTTGCGGAAGTTTTCGCCGGACAAGACTCTGAGCAAATCAATCGCCCGCGTATCGGATTTTCCGCATGAGGTGGTCCCACTTTTCTGCATCTCACCTTCAACTGCAATGAACCAATCATCTGACCCAGCCGCACCCGAAACTCTGTCTCTGCGTGAAGTCGCGGCGTGGCAGTTCAAGGATCTTGCAAAACCAAGGATTATTGCGGGAATACCTTCCTTGCAACGCGGGGCAGTTTGGAATGCTGGACAAGTCGAGTTGCTTTGGGACTCCATTCTGAGAGGCTTCCCAGTAGGTGCCCTAGTGGTCTGTCCATGTCTCCCCAATCAGGGCACCCGTAGAGGAAAGCATGGGGCCGGATGGCCTCCGGAAGACATCAATTATCACCTGTTGGACGGCCAGCAGCGTTGCAATGCGATTGCGCTGGGCTTTGTGGATGCATTGAAAGCTTTAGCAACCGATGGCAAGTCGCCACCACCGGCAACTCTTTGGATAGACCTCGCACCGGAATTGCCGAAGGGAAGCACGCGCCAGTTTCTTCTGCGGATGCTCACGGCCGCACATCCGTGGGGCTATACTGCCCATGATACGCCGAACTTCCTGGGGGTCGCCGCGATTCGTGACGCAGTTGATACATATAGCAGCGCAAAACGTCCCGTAGTTACTGCTGCGTGGCCCTATGAGAGCAAGGTGCCGATTCCCTTCGCTTGGCTAAGTCATACACTATTCAAAGAAGGGCTGAGTGACCGTCCATTATGGTCGCAGGTTTTACATCAATGCCATGAGTTTGCTGGCCGATCATGGGCTGACAGAGCAGCGAAGCTGATCCAAGGGCATCTCGACCAGAGTGCTACCAGTAAGAATCTCGACCGCATCGAAAGCGGATTGCTGAAAGCAAAGAGGTTTTCCATTGTCGCCTTAAAAGTCGATCAAGGTGCCTTGCAGGAGCAAAGCCTCCAGGAAGAGGCAGGCGAAACCCTTAATGTGGACAACAGCAACCGCATCTACAATGTTGAGCACTTGTTTCAGCGCCTCAATAGTGCTGGCACTGAACTGCGTGGTGAAGAACTTCTCTTTTCAATGATCAAGGCATACTGGCCGACTATCGAGCAGTCGTTTGATGCCATCCAAGACAAGCAGGGAAATCACTACCTACCTATGCCCGGCTCTCGTCTGGCGACACTTGGTGCTCGTGCCGCACTGATTGGCTTTGATGGCAAAGACGGACTTCCACCTTCTTTTAATATTAGCAGCATTCGTGGACTGGCATTTGCAAAGACCGACACAGCCAAGGCTGAACGAGCGCAGTTGGAAAAGTATTTGGGGCTGACACACGTAAAAGCCAAGGCTGACGTTGGAAATTCGGACCTTCACTGCAACCTCCGACAGATCGACGCGTGGTTGCTCTTTGATGATTCGGCTAAGGATGACTGCGGACTCCCTCCGGTATTGCGAGCGAGTCTTGCGCAAGACGCTCCCGACGTCTTCCTGCTTCTGCTTCACCTTGCCCAAAAGGCGCGCAACGATGCACTGAGCAACGATGAGATAGCAGCTTTGCGGAAACCAGTTCTTGGATTGGCCACTGCGCTGCATTGGTTCGGCGATGATCGCGCAAAGGCAATTGCCACGCTGTATGCAGACCACTTTGCCACAGCGATATTGTCGCCGGCTTCATTTTCAGGGGTGTTGAAGCACTGTCTGCAACCGCAAGTTGGCAGCCGCGAGCTCCTCAAGCTCCTTTCCCCAGCCCAACTCGACATACTAATTCCCAAGGCAAGGTATTCAGACGAAAAGCTGCGGGAGTGGAATTTTTTCAAGCTCATTATTGAGGTTGAAAGCGATCCCGAAATTCGATCTGCCAAACAGCAAAACGAATGGCAGTTCTTCTGGAGAAGCATTCACTGCAAACCGATGCTTCTGTACGCCCAGCGGGTGTTGCTTAGCGGCAGCCGATTGGGAAATTACGATCCTTCTCGAATAGACGTATGGGAGGGCAAGAACCGACCATGGGACTACGATCACCTTCTTCCAACAAACACGCTTAAAGGAAATCAGGGTCCGTACAGGCAGGCATGCAGGCAGTGGAGCAATACGATTGGTAACTTTCGCGCTTGGCCGTTGGAGGAGAATCGAAGCCGCCACGATGAACTGGCCAATAAGTCTATCATTACCGTGGAGGACCGCGTCCTTAGCAAAATCCTGGATCAACGAGAGTGTGACGATTTTTCGCTTTCTTGGGACCAGGTAGGTGATGACTTAAAAGCCTCAGAATTCATGGCAGCTACACGATCTCGTTTTCTGCGAATCTATTCCGATTGGTTCGACTCGCTTAAGATTGGCTGCCTGCTGTGGGATGATGTCGGTCTCAGATAGAACAGTGGCAAATCCATCGCAGACATGACGTTTAGGCGCGCTCCAAAACCTTCAGTTTCCCGTTCAAGAGGATCGCTGCGACCGACGCGTTGCCGACATCGAGACAATAGTTCCGGCTCTTCGGCGCGAGTTTCGCGCGCACCTCGCCGCCGGGCGTGTGACCCACGATCTGGTGGAGGTCGGGAATGGGTATGAGGCTGTCAAAGTCCATCCAGAGCGGGCCGCCGTAGCACTGCGGGCCGCCACGCTCGGCTCCCGCGCCAAGGATGGGATCGAAAACGCGGCGCCGGGCCTTCTGCATGGCTTGGTCGCAGCGCTTCAAGATGCGCTCGACCGTGGGTTCCTTGATCCACACCGGATGAAAGCCCGCGTGGCTCAGCAGCCAGCCCTGTTCCGCATGGGCGAGCCGAAATCGCTGCCAGTGCCCGGGCCGAAGAATCTCGCCGATGCCGCGCGCCTTCGCCGCCGTGAAGCCGGGGCAGAACAGCTCCGGTGAGCGTGGGAACATGTAGGCGATGTCGTGGTTGCCGAGCAGGAAAACATCCCCGGTTTTCTCCATGCGCTCGCGGAGCCACAGCGCCGTGCGCCGGGCGTCGTTCACGTTATCGCCGTAATCATCGAAGTAATCGCCGAGGAACACCACGCGGTCATGGCGCTGCGTGGCCAGCCAGTGGTCGGCGTGGCCGGTGTGATGGTGGAGGTCGGGAATGATCAGCGTGCGCATCGGCTTTGCGGCCTGAGAGACTGTGAAATAAGTGACGTTGGTGGATGGCGTCGCTCCGCGCGCCATGCGAAACCCTCCGCCGAAGGCGCATTTTCCACCCGTGTGTGGGAAAAGATGGCGCTGCGCGCAGGTGCTTCGCATGGCGCGCGGAGCGACGCCATCCACCCGCGCTTTCGACTTGTTTCACAGTCTCTGAGATCGTTTTGGAAGACTGGGAATGGGTTGGCAGCTTCAGTCATCAGTCTTGCAGCGCGGTTTCATTGCGCCCGCTGAAGAACTGCCAGAGCCACACCAGGGCAAAGGTATCGAGGTGGCAGTAGGCGAGGAGTTGGCGTTCGATTTCGCTTTTGCGCCCGGCGGTGGTGCCGGGCTGGACTGCTTCAGTGAATGCGTCCACCGCCGCTCCAGCGTCCTGCACGCCGTCGAGTTGGTCGTAGCTCAATTGCGGAACGGCGGCGGGGAGCACGGCTTTGAGGCTCCAGCGTTTCTGCTGGCTGGGGTGGTAGTAACGGCGGCGGGCGATGGGTAGGAGATCCACGACGCGGGCGTTGATGGCTAGCAGCGGCTCGGCCAGATCGGGATAGCGCGCGGCGAGTTCGCGGATGCGGGTGGTTTCAAAGCTCGCTTTATAGGCAAACACGGGCCCGGTTTCGCCGCAGGCGGCGATGAGCGCCTGGGCGAAGGGTTCGGATGGGTCATCGCCGGAGAGATCGAGGAAGGCGGTGTGGGCAAGCTGGCCGGATTCGGCGAGGGTGTGCAGGCTGAATTGGAAGGTGATTTGCTGATAGGGGCGCGTTCCTTTCCAGATGGGCACGGCGAAGAAAATGCTCTCGAAGTCGAGGAAGTAGGCGGGGAAGCCGTGAGGCGCGAGGTCCGCTGCCGCGCCTGCGGCATCGAAGAACACCGTCCTGGCCAGGGTGTGCTCTTTCACCCGCGATTGGATGTCGCTGAGCATTTCATCGGGGACGCCACGCAGATCATCGACGCCCAGTTCGGCGAGGTGCTCACGCTTGGAGGGGGATAAACGCGGCAGCCAGTCGATGGGGAATTCCGGCTGCGGAAGGTCTTTGTTGCAGTAGTTGCAAAACCCGCAATCGAAAGGCTGGTGGCAATGGGGGCCGACCTTCACGGCGGGTTCGTCGGGCTGGGCCACGATCCGCTGGGCATCGGCAATCCAGCCCCGGACTTCCTCGGTGCGGGCAAAGGTTTCCGCCGTGAGGTCGGTTTCTATCAGCAGGCCGCGGTAGTCTTCCTCACCCGGATAGACCCACGACGTGTCGATGTGGGCCAGCGCGACAGATTTCAGCGGCACGCCGGCGGCCTGCGCCACGAAGGTCTGCACGGCAAGGTCATCGTGGTGATAGTCCTTCACGCTGGCGGAGGATTTGAACTCGACCATGCGCCAGACAGGCCGGCCGTCATCGGACTCGGGCAGCAGGGCGTCGGCAAAAGCAAGCGCGCCTTCCGCCTTGAAGCCTGCTTCATAAACAGGCTGCCGCGAATCCGCCAGCAACTTCGCGGTGCGGGCAAACGCGCCCTCGTAGCCCTCGGTTTCCACATCAATGAGGGCGCCCTTTTCTTCCGGGTCATAGATGCGCCGGGCGATCTCGTTCACCTGGTATCCCGTATCAAACCTCGCCTGCGCCTCCACCGAATCCACGCACAAATCAGGCCGATGCACCTCCAGCCAGAGGCGCTTGGGGCACTGGCGATACGCGATGAGTTTGGATTTGGAAAGATGGCGCATACTGGTCCGTTTGATTTGGTCAGGCACCGACTCGGGCTGCGAGCTTAACAAGGCCAAGAGCACGGGCAAGGCGGGGTTTTCCATATTCAGCGCAGGTTGAAAAGGTAAAGGAACGCGGCCCAACCGCTGGGCATCGGCTGGGGTGGCGCTTCCAAATCGGCATACTTCACCGCCATCTCCAGCATGTAACGGGCGTGGAAGAACGCCTCGACCATCGGGCGCGTCTGGTTCAGCCAGTCGGCATTCATATCCATGGTGAATTTGCGGCCGGTGCCTTCCCCGATGATTTGGAGAAACCAGTCGTTGAGCGGCTGTTCCGGCAGCAGAGAGCGCAGGGCCGAAACGATCTCCTCCGTGGTTGCCTGGAGACTGAAGACTTTGAAGCTATGGTGATAGAAGCGGTAGATTGGATCCTCGTAGCCCCAGTGGTCGGAGCAGCTTTCCAAGAGCGCGGCCAGTTCGGCTTTGCGGCTCTTGAGGTTGGCGAGCATCGTTCGCTCCTTCTCCTCGCGGTTCTCCTGCGCTTTTTGGAACCGCCGGAAGCGCTCCAGTTCGGCGGAGTCTTTTGAGTCCTCTTCTTCAGGCGTCATGGCGAAATGTTGGTTGAGGGTTGTCAGCATTCAGTGTGGCCGAGTTTAGCGAGGCCAAGGGCACAGGCCAGACCCGGATTGGCGAGGAATCGCGCAGGGCCTGAGAGTCCCTTCGCGCAGGCGCGCTGGGCGGGAAGGCCAAGGACTTTCTCGGCCACTTCGCAGATGCCGGCATCCAGGGCGCAGCCCCCAATGAGGTGAACGCCGGCGCAAAGCGAATCGATGCCGTCGCAGAAGCTGGCGAGCCGGCGTTTCACGCGGTCAAATATTTCCTCCAGGCGGTACTGGACAATCGCGTGGATCATTTCGCGTTGCTTGCGCAGGAAGCCCTCATCCGGAATGGCGTCGCGCCGCCGCGTGCTTTCCATGATCTTTAACCGCTCCGCTTCTGCCAGCGGGATGCCCAAGGTGAGGGCAAGTTCGTTGGCGATGTGCCGGCCGCCGACCGGGACGCAGACGCTCAGCACGAGCGCGCCGTTGTAATAAATGGCAAGATCGGTAGTGCCTCCGCCGATGTCGATGACGAGCGCGCCGAGCTTTTTCTGGTTGGCGCTGAGGACGGCTTCCGAGCTTGCCGCCGGGGCGAAAACGATGCGCTCGACCTGGACACCCACGTCTTCCACGCAGCGGATGCTGTCCTGAATCCGCCGCTCGTCAGGGCCAAATACGATGGGCCAGTGCCGCGCATGTTTGTGATCGGCCAGAGTAACCGGTTGGATGCTGCCGTCGGGACTGGCGGCATAACAGATCTTTTCCCACTCAAACAATTCCTTCCATTCACTTTGGTCCAGATCGATATAGTAGTCGGTAGTTTCGTAGTTGAAAATCTCTGTGCCGGGCACCGCCAGCACCACGTTGCGGATCATCACATCGCATTGGATTTCCGCATCCACCAGCGCCGCGGACACACAAGCGCTCGCGGCCTCGCCATCCACGATCCCGTGAGCCGTCACACCCCGCGAGGGCGCCTGGCCGATGCCGAGGATTTTGATCGTTCCGTCCGCCAGCAGTTCGCCAACCGCCGCGCAGACCTTCGAGGAGCCGATGTCGAGGCCGACTTGGATATTTCCGGTTGGCGCTTTGCCACCCACAGGCCACGACAGCATCGCGTTTGCCAGTTTGCGGTGAGAATCGGAAGCCAAGCCGGCGCCTGCCAGAGCGCAGGCGCGGAGGAAATCGCGACGGGCAATACGAGTTGTGTGAGCCGAATTCGGCGAGGCGGGACCGTTCGTTTGGCTGGACGTGTTGTTCTCCATGGCTGTCATTCTCAGACGAGCGCGGCAGACTCTCGACGGTTTTCATTGGGGACAATGATTGTCCGAAAAGTTTCAGCGTCGTCCTCGGCGAGCCACTGGTCCACGGCATTTCGGGTCGTGGCGGTGACCTCCGCATTGCAAGCGGCTTTGAGTTCATGGAGCTTCCAGCCTGCCGCGGTCTTCGCCAGGCCCTCGTAGCCCTCGGTGTCCACATCGATGACAGCGCCCTTCCCCTCATGGTCATAGAGGTGCTTCGCAATGTCACCGACCTGGTATCCCGTTTGAAACCTCGCCTGCGTCTGGGCAGAATCCTCGCGCAAATCAGGCCGATGAACCTCCAGCCAAAGGCGCTTGGGGCATTGGCGATAGGCGATGAGCTTGGATTTGGAAAGCGGGTGCATGGCGTCGCATAGATTAACAACACGGACGGGTTGGAATAGGGAAACGAACGTCCCCAAAGGTTGCCCTCGTTTTGAGGCTGCATCCTCTGGGCCTTGTGATCTCGTTTCCGAGATGGTTGGACTTCCGGTGATGCTCCCAGGAGGCGTGTTCGCGAGGCGGAATTCCAGTGCTCGCCAAATGCCGCGGATGGGGCAAAGGTTGCGCCCACTTTTGATGAGTGAGTTTCACCCCCACGCCCAGCTAGACATCGAGCGTCTCGACGCGCTCCTGCGCCGTGCGCTCGTTTTCAATCACATCGGCGATGCCATGGTCGTCGCCGCGCCCGACGGCACGATCAAGGATTGGAATGCCGGGGCGGAACAGCTCTTTGGCTGGAGCCGCGAGGAGGCGCTCGGCCAGACCCCGGCCCTGGTCCACCGCCCCGAGGACGCGCCGGTGCTGTGGCCCGCCATCCGCGCCGCGGTGGTGCGCGCGGGCCGGTGGAGCGGGCAGCACGCCTTTGTCCGCAAGGACGGCACGGAAGGCGCATGCTCCGCGGTGGCGCTGCCGCTCATCGACAGCGCGGGCAACGTCTGGGGCACGCTCCTCGCCCAAACCCAGCTCGGCGACATCTCCGCCGCGCCGGAAACGCCGGCCGCAATCCCGCGATCCGATGAGCCTCCGCCGACCGGCGAACGCTTTCTCATCCGCATGCTCATCGACGCGGTGCCCGACCCGATTTTCTGCAAAGATCGCGAGGGCCGCTACCTGCTGCACAACGAAGCCGATCGCGCGTTGTATGGCGACACCGGGCATCACTGCATCGGCAAGACCGTCCTCGACCTTCCCGGTTCCAAGGAAATCGCCGCGCAGAATCACGCCAACGATCTTTCCGTGATCCACACGGGCCAGCCGATCCTCAACCGCGAGGAGCCCTATGAGGCGCTGGGCGGAAAAAAGGGCTGGTTCCTGACCTCAAAATTTCCGGTGCGCGACGACGCCGGGCACATCATCGGCCTTGTCGGCATCGCCCGCGACATCACCGAGATGAAGCGGGCCACCGAGCAGCTCAAAGATGCGCAACTGCGGCTCATCTACCACATCGAGAATTCGCCGCTCGCGGTCGTCGAATGGGAGCCGGATTTCCGCATCACCCGCTGGGCGGGGCAGGCGGAAGCCATCTTCGGCTGGACGGCGGAGGAGGTCGTCGGGCGGCACTTCAGCGAGTTTCCCTTCGTGCATCCCGAGGACAGCGCCAAGGTCAATGGCGTCGTCGAGCGGCTCATCGACGGGCGGGACCGGCGCAACGTCTCGAACAACCGCAACCTCACGAAGCGCGGGCGCACCGTGCATTGCGTTTGGCAAAACTCCGTGCTGCTCGACTCGGCCGGGCGCAGCATCTCGATCCTCTCCCTCGTCCAGGACGTCACCGAACGCGTGCTGGCGGAGCGCTCCAAAGGCAAGGAGGCGGCCGACCGGCAGGCCCTCGAGCGCAAGCTCCAGGAGGCGCAAAAGCTCGAAAGTCTGGGCGTGCTCGCCGGCGGCATCGCGCACGATTTCAACAACCTCCTCAGCGGCGTGCTCGGCAATGCCAGCCTCGCGCGGATGGACCTGCCCGCGGAGTCGCCGGTACAGCCTTTTCTCGAACAGATCGAATTTGCGGCCAAGCGCGCGGCCGATCTTTGCCGGCAGATGCTGGCCTATTCGGGCAAGGGCCGCTTCGTCGTCCAGCGGCTCGATCTCAACGCGCTGATCGAGGAAACCGCGCGGCTGCTCCAGGTCTCGATCAGCAAGCGCGCGGTGCTGAAATTCAGCCTCGCCGAGGCCCTGCCCGCGGTGCTGGGCGACGCCACGCAGCTCCGCCAGGTGGTGATGAATCTGGTCATCAACGCCTCCGAGGCCGTGGGCGACAAGAGCGGTTTCATCAGCATCACTACGGGCCTCACCCGCGCCGACCGCGGCTACCTCGCGGGCACTTTTTCCGCGCCGGATCTGCCCGATGGCGACTACATCTATCTCGAAATCGCGGACAACGGCGGCGGCATGCCGCCGGAAGTCCAGGCGCGCATTTTCGATCCGTTTTTCACCACGAAATTCACCGGGCGCGGGCTCGGGCTCGCCGCCGTGCTCGGCATCATCCGCGGGCACAAAGGCGCGCTCAAAGTCTTCAGCGAGGCCGGCTGGGGGACGACCTTCAAAATCCTCCTCCCCTGCGCCGAAGGCCCGGCCGAAATCACCGTCGCGGCGGCCCCCGCGCTCGAAGGCTGGCGCGGCTCCGGCACCGCCCTCGTGGTCGATGACGAGGAGACCGTGCGCGTGACCACGGCGCGCCTGCTGGAGGCGCTCGGTTTTTCCACGCGGCTCGCGGACCATGGCCGCACGGGCGTCGAGGAATTCCGCGCCGCGCCGGACAGTTTTGCGCTCGTCGTGCTCGACCTGACGATGCCGCACATGGACGGCGAGGAGGCCTTTCACCAGATCACCGCCCTGCGCCCCGGCGCGCGGGTGCTGCTGATGAGCGGCTTCAATGAGCAGGAGGCCATCGCGCGGTTCGCCGGCAAGGGGCTGGCGGGCTTTCTGCAAAAGCCCTTCAACCTCGCCGCGCTCCGCGAAAAGCTGCAGCAGATTTTCCCGCCGGCCGGGTAGGGATGGCACTCCGTGCCGTCCGCCGGGCGAGCGTCAGCGAGGCGGCAGGTGCGGGGAGGAAGTTTGAAAGGCGGGGCGGCTTCGCGCTCATCACTCCTCCTTTATCCCTCTCCCACCCGCCGCCTCGCTGCGCTCGCCCCGGACGGCACGGAGTGCCGTCCCTACCGCGGCTGCGCCGCCGGCGCGAATTTTGCAGCCTGCGTGCGCGCCGTTTTGATTTCGCTTTCGTTCAGCGAGAAGCCCGTCGTGCCCGACGCCATGAGGTTCGTCACGTCCTGGCGGTGCTCCAGCCCGAGCGCATGGCCGAGCTCGTGCGCGGTCACGCGCGGGATCGGTTCGTCCAGACCGCCCGGCACTTTTTTCAGCCAGGCGGTGTCTTTCACGACCGCGAGCTGGCCGGTCCAAAAGCCGTTTTCCTCGGCGTTTTTGACGTAGCTCACGTTCAGCCCGTCCTTGAGCAGCCGCTCTTTCGGCAGCCCACCTCCGGCCGCGGACAGGTGCGTTTCGCCGACCGATTCCACGTCAAAACGAATGCCCGCCTGCGCCCAGATTTTGTTCACCTTGCCGAAGATGCGCGCCACGTCCGCTTCGGTCAGCGTGGTGTTCAGCGCGGCCTCCTGCCCGAAGCGCAGGAAATGCACGCGCACGGGGATGGTGAGCGGCGGGAGATCCTCCGCGTGGAGGGTGAAAAAATCTGCGCCCATCGCGGCGAGCGCGAGGAAAACGGTTGCGAGAAATTGTTTTCGCATGGGGAGACTCTTCTTCTTTTTCTACATCTTCTTCTCCTTCTGAAAAAGCGCGAAGGAGAAGGAGATGAAGAAGGAGAAGAAGGGCGGCGGCAGACGCCTTTATTTCGCGAGCGACACGCAGACGATTTCCTGGTCGTTGCGCGCGTACACGCAGCGGTTGGCGAAGGCCGGATGCGACCAGACGACCGGGCGGCCGGGATCGTTGTTCGTCGGGTCGAGCAGGTGGGCGCGGCTGATTTCCTCATACCCCGCGGGCGAGAGCTTCGCGATGATGAGGTCGCCGTTTTCGTTGAAGAGGAAAAAGCGTCCGCCGTTTTTGACGAGGAAGGCATTGGCCCAGCGCACGGGTTTGCCCGTGGTCGTGGCGGCGAAGGTTTCCCACACCCGCTCGCCGGTGTCCGCTTTCAAGCAGCGGAGCTGGCCGTAGCTGCACACGCCGTAGATGTGGCCGTCCTCGATCCACGGCGTGGACATGACGGTGTGGAGCGCGTCGGTGTCGCGCTCGCTGGCCTTGGTGCTTTGCCAGAGCTTGGTCGCGGCGGGTTTGTCGGCGGCGAGGCGGAGCATCACGGACCCGTTGTAGAAAGACGTGACGTAGAGCAGATCGCCGGACTGGCGCGGGGTGGCGATGGTCATGCCGGCGTTGGCCTTGCCGGGCTCGGACCAAAGCAGCGCGCCCGTCTCGGGATCGAGCGCATTGAGCGCCTGCGGATGCCAGATGATGAGCTGCCGTTTTCCACCCGCCTCGCAAATCATGGGCGGCGCGTAGCCCGGCTCCGGGGCGCTGAGCGCGCGCCAGATTTCCTTGCCGGTGTCTTTGTCAAACGCCACCGCCACGCTGCCCTCGCCACCCGCGAGGCAGATGAGCTTTTGCCCATCGAGCAGCGGATGTCCGGCAAAGCCCCACATCGGCGTGGCGATGCCGAAGTCCTTTTTGAAATCGCGCGCCCAAATCTCGCGGCCCGTGGCCGCATCGAGGCAGCACAGATTTCCCTCCGCCCCGAGCGCGTACACTTTTCCCCCGCTCACGACCGGCGTGGCGCGCGGTCCCGCGGCGTAGCTCACGGTGTAGGGGCAATCGTATTCGTGCGCCCAGAGCTGGTGGCCATCGGCGGCGTCGAGACAAACCACGCGCTCCGTGCCGGGGATGCGTCCGCGCTCGAAGGCATTGCGCGGATTGCTGGCGTCCTTGGCGAGCTGGCGATCCATGAGATAGACGCGCCCCCCGGCCACCGCCGGGCCGGAGTAGCCGCCGCCGATCGGCACGCGCCAGCGCACTGCCGGTCCGCCCGCGGGGAAGCTCTCGACGATGCCCGTCTCGCGCCAGACGGCGTCGCGCTGCGGGCCGAGCCACTGCGGCCAGTCGTCGGCCCGGAGCGTGGCGGCGGCGAGAGCGAGGAGGAGGGCGATGCGAAAGTGCATGACGGGGTTCCATATTTGGATTGCCCACGCGATACCATCAGGAAAGTGGTGGACGAGGAGGGAATCGAACCCTCAACCTAGCGGAGAGGGGTCACGAAAGGCGGGATTGGAAAGGGTTGGATTTAACCATGTGCGGGTTGATTCGGGTTGCAATGTTTGTTCCGGTTTGTTCCGGTCACCCCCATGATTCTCAGCGCCATCGAGCGGGCGGACTCGCCGTTCGTCCGCATCCAGTATGCCGATGCCACGGGCAAAATCCGGCGGCTGAAGACGGCCATCCGTAAAAGCGATCCAGACAAGGAGCGCAAGGTGGCGCTGGCGAAAAACGAGGTCGAGCGGCAGTTGCTCAATCGCGGCGCGAAGGCGGGCGGCGGCGGCTGGCAGTGGGTGCCGGGCTGGCTCTCCGGCCGCTATGCGGCCAAGCCCGCGACGCGGCGCGCGTACGAGGCGCAGTGGAAGCATCTCGCGCTGTTTCTTCGGCTGCGCGGGCTCCATCAGCCGGCGGCGGTGGAGCGGGAGGACTGCTTCGATTACGTCGCCTGGCGTCGCCAGCCAAAAAAGAAAACGCAGGCCCGGCATGACCCGGCGCGGGCCGCGGGCATCAACACGGCCATCGGCGAATTGAAGCTGCTCGGCATGATCCTCGACGAGGCGGTGAAGCGAGGTCTGGCGGACAAAAATCCGGCGCGGCGGCTGGGGCTGGCGCGCGAGGACGCGGCGGTGAAGCCGGAGATGTCCGATGCCGAAATCGTCCGGATTCTCGCGGCGCTGCAAACGCAGCCGCGCTGGATGCAGAGAAGCTTTTTCCTCGCGCTGCAAACGGGCCTTCGGTTCGCCGAGACGGCTCTGCACCGGCGCCAGGTCCATCTCGGGCGCGGGGAAATCCTCATCGAAAAACCGAAGGGCGGCGCGGGGCGGGCGTTCACCCTGCGCATCTATCCCGAGATCGCGCCGATGATCGCGAAGTGGATGGAGTCGAAGGATGCCTGCCTGTGGGCGCTCCCGCCGAAAGAGCGCGATCTCGCGAGCCTGCAATGGACGCGGTTTTTCCGCGCGCTGCAGCTCGGGCATCTGTGCTTCCACTGCACGCGGGTCACCTTCATTTCGCGCGGGGCACGCGCCGGGGTGCCCGAGGCGGTGATGATGAAGCTGGTCAACCATGCTTCACACGAAGTTCACCGCGTTTACCAGCGGCTCGCCGGGGACGATGCGCTGCGCTATCGGGCGCGGATTGCCATCCCGACCGGCGGCGCCGCCAGAGCCTGAAGTCGGACGGGAAGACGAGGTTTCCGGTCAGCGGGAAGCCATCTTTTTTTGCCAGCAGCTTGGCCGCCGAATAGGAGAATCCATACCCCACGGCGAATTCCTTGAGCGTCAGCCCGATGTCGCGGGCGATGCGCTCGCGCATCTCGTCGGCGTCGATGTGGGCCAGGCTGATGTCTGAATTCATCGGGCGACGCCCCTCCCGCCATGCCTTTCGGCGAAGTCCGCGCCAATCATTTCGCCCATCGAGAGCGCGCCGGGAAAGCCGTTGCGCAGGCACCATAGGTCGAGCGCCGCGCGGAGAAGTCGGAAATCGCCGGGGGCAAAGCGCACCATCCTCTCGCGCACGCCGCTCTTTTGCTGAATCATTTTCGCGCTCATTGCCCCCCCCGTTTCCATTCCTCGCCCGCCTCGTAGCCGGGCTCGACTTCGCGCCGCACGCGCTCGGCGGCGATGCCCGTGCGGACGCCGCGGTCAAAGGCCGCATGCGCCTCCCCCCGCGCGGCGCTGCGCGATTGGCGTTTTGCCAGGAGGTAGCCAAGCCTAAATGAATGGTAGGAGACGAGCAGCGACCAGCAAAGCCAGCCGGCGAGCAGCAGCAGCGCGCTCACGCTGGCACCGCCTTTCCGTCCGCCATCGCCGCCAGCCCGCGCCGCAGCCGCGCGGCGGTTTCCTGCAGCGCCACCAGGGCTTCGAGGAGATCGAGCGCGCCCGCCGGCAGCGGCTGCTGCGCGTTGGCAAAGTGGAGCTCATGCGCCGCCCGAGCCGCGCGAAACTCCACCGTCTCCATCTCATAGAGCGCCGCAGTCAGTGCGGCCTTCGTCCCCGGCCTCACGCGACCCTCGCTTTCCGCTCCGCGTGCCAGCGCCGCGTTTCACCCGCCCGCCGTTTCGTCTGCGCCGCGCGCTTGACCATTTCGCCAAAACGAAAAATGACGGCCCTCTCAATCTGCCCTTTCACCCGCAGCGCGCAGTCGTGGCGGCGATTGCGCTCGGTGGCGGGGATGGTCTGGCATTCTTGGCCGAAAATGAATTCCGGGCCGTGATTGTGCCCGAAGTGAAAAGCCATCCACTGCTCCTGCGCATCGAGTTTCGCGAGCAGCTCGTCGTCGGAGAGCGTCCACAGCTCGTCATGGCTGGCGCGTTGCGCCAGCCATGCGGAAAGATCCGCGGTGTGCCATGCCGGATCGGGCAGGGCGAGGGAAAGCGGTGTCAGTGTCATGCGTGTTTTTTTTGGTTTTGGTCTGCGCGGCGCTGTTTGGCGCTGTTTGGGAAAGCTGGCATCGAGAAAGGCCCGAACCGCCGCCCCTGTGAAATCGAAGGTCGAAAGGTTCATCGGGCGATCCCCTCCATCTTGAGTTGCGCGCCGTCCTCCGTGCTTACCAGCGCTTCTAGTGGCGGCAAAATGATCTCCTTGATTTTCTTCCCCTGGCTCGCCGCAAGCATCTTGAGGCGGCGATGCAACGTTTCGGGAATCGCGATGTTCTGCTCTTTCGGTTTCGGCTCGGCGACGACTGTCATGCCTACACAAATCACACAGCTTAACAGCCGTGTAAAGAAAAAGAGTTGAATTGTTTTAATGCGTGAGCGTTCTAACGCTGCATGTCTGGAAACCTCGGCGCGGGAACGCGCAACTTCACCGTCAACGTCCCCACCGATCTCTACGTGGAGATTCACAAACTCGCCGAGCAGTCCGGCGTTCGCCTCAGCGAATATCTCCGCACCATCCTTGCCGACGCCGCCGCGCGACAGGTCTTCGTCCGCAAAAATCCCGCCGATTTGCAGGCATTCTATCGCGCTGTCGAAAACGACCTGCCCCGCCCCGAAGTCCGGCTCGAACCGTTCCTCATGCCCGCCGGGAAAATCGTCCAGATGCAGAGCCAAAGCCAATCCGCCCGCGTCGCCGAAACTCCGCCCGTTTACGGCCAGCGAAAAAAGCGCTAGTCTCGGCGGCATGAAGACATGGCTCATCTTATTGGGCGCGGCCTCGCTGGCCTGCGCGGAAGACCTCAAAATCGGCAGTGACGAATACAAGGCGGTCAAGGTTCTCTCGCGCCTCGGCGAAAAAGTGACGCTTGAAACCGACGCCGGCCTTGTGCGCATCAGCATCGCTAGCCTGCCGGAAATTTTCCGTCGCACCCACGATCTGCTCACCGAGGCCGATCTCAAGGCCGATGCCCTGACCGCCGAGCGCGCCCGAGTGGCCGCGCTTTCCCCCGAGCAGCGCGCGCAGGAAAAAGCGATCCGCGACGCCGAGGTGCGCGCAAAACTTGCCGCACGGCAACGGCAGGCCGATGACGAAGCCGCGGAGCTGGCCAGGCAGCAGGCCGAGGAGATTGCCGAGCAAAAAAAGCAGGAAGAGATGGCCCAGCAGAAGGCCGCGCTGCTCAAGCAATACGGCATCGCCGAAGACGAAGGCGGCGACTGGATCGTCACCAGGACGGCGACCGGCTGGCAGTTGCGCCAGCTCCCGGCCGGCGTCAGCCACATGCAGTCCATTGGCGGAGCGTTTGGAGGCCGCCGCTGACCATGCTCGCCGACGCCGCAGCCCCCGCCGCAGCCCTTGGCGGAGTCATGCTCCTAATCATTTGCGCCACCGGCCTGGTGCTCTCTTTTTGCTGGCTGCTTCTCCCGTTTTTACTCCTCAATTCGATGGGCAAGCTGCGCGATGAAGTCACGCGCTTGAACACTCAGCTCGCGGCGACCAATAAAATCCTCGCCGCCGTCGGAACGCAAAGCGAACTCGCAAACGTCCATCTCCACAACGCCGTCGAAGGGCTGGCCCTCAACACCAAAACCGTCGAATGGACCGGGCAGATTGCCCAGGACATCGCCGCGCGGACCGGCTGACGCGCGGGGCTTTTTTTTCAGACCGCCAGCTTCCCGCCGAGCGCCTGCCACAGCCCGAAGGCCCTTTGCTCGATCTGCTCCTGGCAGGTTTCGAGCGCGAGATCGGGAATCGCGCTGCCGGGGAAGCCGATGAAAATCACGCCCCCGCCGATGCTCGAATTGATGACGCGGTTGCAGCGACCGAGATGGTCGCGGTGGCAGGGATCGGGCGCCGCGGGTCGGAGCCGGTTGTGTACGCGGATCGAGTATTCGCCGATCTTCGGATTGTTGTGGCCGGGGCCGGTGCCGGGGCCGATGTCGCCGAGGACGGCGGCGGTGATCTGCGCGCCGAGGATGACCACGCCGACATCGCCCAGCGCGAGGCCGGTGAGCGGGCCGAAGCTCCCGCCGGGCAGGACGGCGTAGGGGCAGCCCTCGCTCGGCAGGTTGCGGCCGTTGGCGAATTTCAGCGAAGTCTCGGTCTGCCCGCTGTCGGGATCGAGCGCCACGCCGTCCCAATAGCCGGCGTCCGCGCCGGGGCCGTCCGCGTCGATGCTGCCCTTGGCGATCCAGCCCACGGCCTGGCCGGCGGCGAAGCGGGCGATCCAGCGGCAGCGGCTCGGGTCGCCCTCGTTTTTGTGGAGGTCGCCGAACGCCAGGGCGTTGACGAGTTCCGGCGCGATGGGCCGGGCGGCGGCGGGGTCGATGCCGCCGAAAAGCGGGAGGGAGGGCGGAGGGATGGCGATCATGGGAGTCTGAGGGTCGGGGTTTTGCCGCGGCGGAGGGTGGAACTTTTGCCGCGGCTTTATTCAGTGGCGGGGACAACTTCAATGAGGTCGAGCCAGCGGAAAAAACGGATGAATACTCGTCGAATCCAAAGGCGCATAGGGCATCACTCCCCTTCCTAATCCGGATGGCGTCGCAAAAATCATGGGTCAGCCTTTCCGCAGCAGCGCGAGCGAGACGCCCAGTTCGGCGGTGCGGCGGCGGAGGCGGCGCTGGCGGCGGCGCAGCGCGGCGAGCAGCGTCCGGCGGTCGGACTCGTAAAATAGCGGAGGCATCGGGCTGTCATGGGCGCGGAGCCTGCGCGGCGCGGGCGGCCTGATCGAGCGCGCGCGCGGCCGCTTCGTTGGCGGCATCCGGGGCGGCCCCCTGCTGCACGGCGGTGGCGACGAGGGCGGCGACCTGCGGCGCCATCTGCGCGGCGAGCGCGGGCGAGCCGCTCTGCGCGGCGATGACGCCCTGCACGGCGGCGGGCTGCGCCGCCCGGCGGGTGCTCTGGAGCTGGCGCAGGCCGGCGGCGGCCCCGGAGATCGCGCCGGAAATGGCGGAGGCTTCGAGCGCGGCGGCATCGACCTCCCCGCTGGCCGCCGACCCGTTCACGAGCTGGCCCTGCACGTTGTTCGCGCTGGCCAGGGCCGCGCCCTCGACCGCCGCGCCGAGCACGGCGAGGGTGTTTTCCCCGGCCTGCCGGGCCTGGGGCGAAAGCGTCCGCCGCCCCGTGGCGGCATCGGTCGCGCAGCCGCTGAGCAGGACGGGAGCCCAGAGCACTCCCAGCCAGGCGAGCGAGCCGGCGCAAAGCCCGGCGAGCGGCATGAACGTCATGAGCCTCCCGCTCATCCCGCCGCCCGTCGCGACCACGGTGGGGTTGGCAAAGGTTCCGTTGCCGCTGACCTGCCGGTCCTTGGCGTTGGCGAAAGTGAGGAAACCGGTGGCGAGCGCGCTGAGGGCGGCGATTTTTTTCGCCAGCGCCGGATCGAGGAGCGAATCGAGCAGCTCGGGGAACTGCGTGAGGTAGGCCGCGAGGAGGGTCAGCGTGCCGAAGACGGAGGTGCGCCAGTTGGTCATGCCCGGTGCCGGGTGTCAAAAGGCCGCCGCGCCGCGGGCGGCGATTTTCACCAGATAGGCGAAAGGATTTCGCCTACTGCTCGTTAG
>JAYWEP010000031.1:0-25878 GCA_043779205.1 Chthoniobacter sp.
GGCTGCGCCCTTCCCGCCCACCGAAACACCACCAACCCAAACCCCGAAAACCAACAGAAACTCTCATAGCGAGTGGATCAAAAACCGGGGGCAGGCCAAGGCTACGCTCTGGGTATCAATGGTGGCCCGCCAATCCTGGGAATGCTTGCCATTGGTGCATGGGTGGTCTCGCTGCCTGGGCTAATCGCTGCCGGAATCGGCTGGGCTACGTACCAACACCAAGTGGAGCATCGCTTAACGCGATTGTCAGTCTTTATGGGAATTTCCCTCTGCTTAGCTGGCGGAAGTTGGGCTGCTTGGCATTGCTTTGAAGGTGCAATCTGAGAGGGGCGACAGTGGCAAGATGATATCTTGACGGCGAATAACTGACCTATCGCAAGCCTACAGCCCCGGCCCCGGCGCGAGCACGCAGCGGAAGCCGAAGATCACATCGCGCTCGGAGCGATCGACGACATTGCGGTAGGAGGTGCGGAGTTCGCCAGGAGCCGCGGTGCCCCAGGAGCCGCCGCGCAGCACGCCCCAGTCGCGCGCGCTGGCGGCGCCGCCTTTATAGCTGTCGGCGCACCATTGCCAGACGTTGCCGCTCATGTCGAAAAGGCCGGCGTGATTCGCGGCGAAGCTGCCCACCGGCGAGGTCTGCGGAAAGCCGTCGCGATAGCCGGGGATGGCCGCGCCGCGCTTCGTCGCGGCGTCGGCGAAATTGCCCGCGCCCGGCGGCGGCGGCCACGCTTTGCCCCACGGGAAATCGCGGATTTTTCCGTCGCGCTGCTCGGGCGTCGCGCCGCCTTCGTCGGGCAGGCCGGCGGCGGCGCTCCATTCCGCGTCGGTCGGCAGGCGGTAGCGCTGGCCGTCTTCGAGCCGCTCGGCGGCCCGCTCCTTCGCGGTCAGCCATTCGCAGAAAGCGGTCGCGTCCTCCCAGCTCACCCGGACCACCGGATGCGTGCCGTCCTGCGCGAAATCCGGTGCGGGCCGCGCCCGCGCCTTGTCGGCGCAAAACGCGTCGTAGTCCCGCACCCGCGCGGGCCAGACGCCGACGAGCACCTCGCCGACGGGCGCGAATTTCATGCCCAGGCTGTTCTCCCACGGCTGCCCGCGCACCGGCCCCGCGCGCGTGACGAACCGCGCGGGCAGGAATGTCTGCCCGTCCGGCTGGACCGTGCCGCTAACCTCCAGATTTTTGAAACCGGCGAGCCGCAGTTCGTAGCGCACCAGGCCCGGTTCGAGATCCTCGATGAGCAGCGGCGTGCGCCCGGCTTCGACGCCATTCGCGAGCACCGTCGCACCGCCCGGCGAACTGGTGATCTTGACGCTCCCGCCGACGAACTCGAAAGCCGCGTCGTTCGTCTTGGCGCGCTCCGCCGGCACCGTGCGCTTTTGCTCCGGCCAGGTGCGGTACTTCGCCACGATCTCATGCGCGCCCTCCGCGAGCGCGAGTTCGGCGGGCGCGGTGCCGGCCGGTTTCCCGTCGGCGAAAATCTCCGCGCCGGGCGGCGTGCTGGTCACGGTGATTTTGCCCGAGGCGAATTCGATCTGCACGGGTGTCTTTTCGTCGCGGGCGATCTCCAGCGGCGCGGTCTGCTCCCGCCCGTCGAGCCGCATCCGCACTTGGTATTCGCCCGTCGGCAAATCCGCGAGCACCGCCGGAGTCGTCCCGCTTTTCACCACCGCATCGCCCTGCCGCAGCTCGAATTCCGCGCCCGGCGGGAGCGACGAAAGCTCTGCCGCGCCGCGGCAATGCGTGAGCCGCAGCTTCGCCGGATGCGCCTCGGCATTGGCCGGCACGTCGAACTTCACATCCACCTGCTCGTAGTCCTTCAGCATGACATGGGCGGGATGTTTGCCGACCGTCAGGCCCGCGAATTGTGCCGGTGCGCGCAGCATCCGCCCGTCCATCACGATCATGGCGCCCGGCGGCTCCGTCTCGATCATCACGCCGCCGCGCTCCGCGCCGGCGCGCGCCAAATGCCAGCCCGCCCCGGCCAGCACCGCCGCCGCGCCGAGGCTGGCAAACACCGGCCACCGCCGCCGCATGCGCGCCGCCAGCGGACGCCCGTCGCGCAGCCGCAGGAGGTCTTCGTGCATCTCCGCTGCGGTCGCGTAGCGCTCGGCGGGATCGTTCGCGCACGCGCGCAGGAGCACCTCGTTGAGCTGCATCAGCAAGGCTTTGTCCGGCAGCTCGGCGAGGCGCGTGCTTACCGCCGGGAAATCCATCCGGTCTTTGCCCATGGCGATTTCGTAGATCACCTTGCCGAGGCTGTAGATGTCGGCCTGCACGCTGCCCGGCCCCTCCGGCGGCACGTAGCCCTCGGTGCCCACGTACGAGGCCTGCCCGCTCGCCGCGACCAGTCCGATGTCCGCGATCTTCGGCTCGCCGCCGACGAAAATGATGTTCGCCGGCTTGATGTCGCGATGCACCAAGCCCTCGGCGTGCAAGGCGGTCAGCGCCTTCGAGAGCGACAGGCCGATCGTCACGCACTCATCCGCGAGCAGCCGCGAGCGGCGCGAGAGCTCGCTCTTCAGCGTCTTCGGCGCGTAGCGCGCGGGGTCGATCGGGCCGCTGCCGAGATGGTCGTCGGCCAGCTCCATGACGTAGTAGAAAAAGTGCCCGCCCTCCTCGCGCCCGACGTGCAGGATGTCCACGAAGCCCGCATCGCCGCGCGAGATCGGCTCGAATTTCGACATCCCCTCGAACTCGCGCTGAAAGGCCTTGTCGCTCTCAAACGTCCGCCGGTCCACGATCTTCACCGCCCGCCAGGTGCCCGTGAGCGAGCGCGCCAGCCAGATTTCGCCGTACGACCCGCGCCCGATGGCCCGGACCATTTCGTGGTTCGGGATGCGCGGCGCGCGGTGTTTCGTCTCGGTTTCAGACATGCCGGCGCGGAGCGTATCGCGTTCGCGCGGAGGGCACAAATGGGAAGCGCGGGCGGGGGAAAACGTCCAACGTTCAACGTCCAACGCTCAACGTCCAACGTCCAAGTTGGGAAGCGACGTTCGAGGATCGCGTGCAGGAAAGGCGGGGGACTTGAAAGTTGAACGTTGGACGTTGAAAGTTTGCGCCGCAGGCCTCTTCGCGCTTTCGCCTTTCGCCCGCCCGCCGCCCGCTGCTACCGTCCGCGCTCCAAAGCATGTCGGCACTCACGATCACTTTCCTCGGCACCGGGACTTCGCAAGGCGTGCCCATGATCGGCTGCGACTGCGCGGTGTGCCGCTCGGCCGATCCGCGTGATGCGCGCACGCGGGCCTCGATTTATGTGGAGACGCCGGAAGCCGCGTGGATCGTGGACACCGGGCCGGATTTCCGCGCGCAGGCGCTGCGCGAGCGGGTGCGGCGCGTGGATGCGGCGGTCTACACGCACGCGCACACGGATCACATCATGGGCTTCGATGACCTGCGCGTGTTCTGCCAAGGCGGGCGCGAGCTGCCGATCCACGCCTCGGCGGAAACGATGCGCGATTTGCAGCGCGTGTTTGTCTTCGCGTTCAATGGCGAGAACCGCTGGCCGGGCTACATGCTGCCGGTGCCGCACGTCATCGACGGGCCGTTCACGCTCGGGGCCACGGAGGTCACGCCACTGCCGGTGGAGCACGGGCGCACGCCGGTGAACGGCTATCTTTTCTCGCGCGGCGGCGAGCCGCTGGCGGCGTACCTGAGCGACTGCAAGGCGGTGCCCGCGGCGGCGATTGAACGAATCCGCGGGGTGCGGCATCTCATCGTCGATGCGCTGCGCCACAAGCCCCACCCGACCCACATGAACGTAACCGAAGCACTCGCGCTGGCGGAAAAAGTGCGGCCTGGGCAGACGTGGTTCACACACCTTTGCCACGACCTCTTGCACGCGGAGATCGAGGCGGAGCTGCCCGCCGGGGTGCGGGTGGCGTTTGACGGAATGAGGATCGAGACGTGATGCGATTTCAGATTTCAGATTTCAGATTTCAGATTTGCTCCGTGGCGGCGGGAGTGGCTCTGGTGCTTGGTTGCGGGGCGGCGGGGCGCGCGCAGGAGGTGGCGAAAACCGAGAACCCGGACGCGGCGGCGACGCTCGTGATTTTCAACGAGAACGACCGGGACTCGGGCGAGCTGGCGCGCTTTTACGCGGAGAAGCGCGGGATCGCGAAGGATCATGTGCTCGGGCTCAAATGCGCGAAGACCGAGGAGATCAGCCGCGCGGAATACGACCGCACGCTCGCCGAGCCGCTGCGCAACGCGATGACGGCGAACTTCTGGTGGAAGCTGCGCGAGCCGGACAATCCGCTCGGGCCGGTGGAGTCGAACAAGATCCGCTTCGTCGCGCTGATGCGCGGGGTGCCGCTGAAGATCGCGGAGGCTCCGAAATATCCCGGCGACCGCGTGACCGGGCCGGCACCCATCGGGACGGTGAACGCGGCGGCGGTGGATTCCGAGATGGCGGTGCTCGGGCTGAACCTGCGGCAAATTTCCGGCGCGCTGAACAACCCGTATTTTCGCAGCTATTCGTCGTTCGCGGATTTTCACCGCCCGGAGATCATGCTCGTCGCGCGGCTCGACGGGCCGACGCCGGAGATCGTCCGGCGCATGATCACCGACTCGCTCGCCGCCGAGCAGGACGGGCTCGCCGGCATCGCCTACATCGACGCGCGGAACATCGCCTCGGAGGGCTACGCCGAGGGCGACAAATGGCTCTACGGCGTGGCCAATGAAGCGCGCCGCCGGGGCACGCCCGTGGTGCTCGACAATGGGCCGGAGCTGTTTCCCCAAAACTACCCGATGCGGCAGGCGGCGCTTTATTTCGGCTGGTACACGGACCGCGTGGCGGGGCCGTTTGTGCGCCCGGAATTCCGTTTCGTGCGCGGCGCGGTGGCCGTGCATATCCATTCCTTCAGCGGCTCGACGGTGCGCGATCCGCTGCAAAACTGGGTCGGCCCGCTGCTCTCCGCCGGGGCCGCGGCGACGCTCGGCAATGTCTATGAGCCCTACCTCGCGCTCACCCCGCAGCTCGACGTTTTCCACAACCGGCTGCGCTCGGGATTCACTTTCGCCGAAAGCGCCTACATGGCGGAGCGGACGCTCTCGTGGATGACGACCTTTGTCGGCGATCCGCTCTACCGGCCGTACAAAGGCGTGCTCGATCTCGACGACCGGCCCCGGACGGGCGAGTGGGCGGACTATCGCAAAGCCGCGCAGCTTTGGTTTTCCACCGATCGCGCGAAGGGCGACGCGGTGCTGCGCGAGGACGGGAAGAAACTGCGGAGCGGCGTGATGCTGGAAGGGCTGGGCCTGCTCCAGGTCTCGGCGGACGACCCGAAGGCCGCGCTGGAATCCTTCGCGCTGGCGCGGGAATACTACGGCAAAACCGACGATGCGATGCGCGTGGCGATCCACGAGATTTTCCTGCTGCGCGCCGCGAAGCGCGACATCGAGGCGCTCACGCTCGCGCTGGCCATGGCCTCGGCGGTGCCGAAATCGCCCGCGGGTGAGCTGCTCAAATCGCTCGCCACTCCGCCCGCGCCACTGCCGCCGCCCGCGGTGCCGGTGAAAAAATAGGCGCGTCATTTTTTCCGCGATGTCCCCCGCCGACCGCTACGCGAAGCTGCTGCCCGCGGGCGTGCGCGAGACGCCCGCGCGGCGGGAGCTGACGGAGATGGAATTGCAGGCGCACTGGTTCGCCGGGGATTTCGGGCGCGACTTTCGGACGGTCGCGGGCGGGACGGCGCGGGTCGTGCAGTTCGGCGTGTGGAACCGCGAAGCCGGGCCGGATTTCGCGGAGGCGGCGGTGTCGCTGGATGGCGGCGCGGCGGTGCGCGGAAGCATTGAGCTGGACCCCGAGGCGCGCGACTGGGAGCGGCACGGGCACGCGGAGAATGCCGATTACGAAAATGTGGTGCTGCACGTTTTCACGCGCGCGGGAGCCGGCGAATTTTTCACCCGCACCGCGCGGCATCGCCATGTGCCGCAGGTGCTGCTCGACGTGGCCAGCCTGGCGGGCGAGCCGCCGAATCCTTTGCCCGCGGCCATTCCGGGGCGGTGCTGTGCGCCGCTGCGCGAGCTGGCGGAGGAGCAGGCGCGCGAGGTTTTGCTCGGAGCCGCGCAGTATCGGCTGCGGAAAAAAGCCGCCGCGCTGGCGACGCTCACGGAGCTGCACGGCGCGGACGAGGCGCTCTACCAGGCGCTCGCGGCCACGCTCGGCTACAAGAGCAACAAGCTCCCTTTCACCCTCCTCGCCCAGCGCCTCCCGCTCCAGCTTTTGCGCAAAGGCGACGCGGCTGCGCTGCTTTTTGGCGTGAGCGGTTTTCTCCCCGCGACCGACCTCGCCGCCTTCGACGCACCGACGCGCTCCTACCTGCGCGGGCTGTGGGAAAAATGGTGGCCGCGCCGCGCCGAATTCGAGCGCCTCGCCATCGCGCCAAAGCTCTGGCGCATGAGCGGGCAGCGCCCCGTGAACCACCCGCAGCGCCGGCTCGCCGCGCTCGCGGAGCTCGTCCGCCACTGGCCGAAAATCCGCGCCCTCCGCGACTGCTGCGAGCCCGCTGCGATCCACGAATTTTTCGCCAAGCTCGGCGACGAATACTGGGACTTCCACTACACCGTCAGCTCGCGGCCCGCCGCGAAACGCATGGCCCTCGTCGGCGAATCGCGCGTCACCGAAATGCTCGCGAACGTTTTTTTCCCCCTCGCCATCGCCGCCGACGAAACGCGCTGGACCGGCTTCAAAACCCTGCGCGCCCCGCTGACCAACCAGCGCGTGGAGGTCGCCGCGCTCCGCCTTTTCGCCGACAGCCCGCGCGCCGCCGAGTTCCTGAAATTCGCGGCCCTGCAGCAAGGGCTCCTGCAAATCTACGAGGACTTCTGCCTGCGCGACGTCTCCGACTGCGCGCACTGCCCCTTTCCCCGCCAGCTCGCGCAGTGGTGAAAGTAGCTTGGGCTTCAGCCCAAAGTCCGCGGAGCTTGGGCTGAGAGAAGGATTTCAGAAACGGCCAGCGCACGCGCCCTCTCGCCAAGATGCCTGCGAAGCGGAGCTTCGGGGACAAGTGCGTGCCCAAGCTGGAGCTTGGGCACGAGGCGCGAAGTGAGCGGACGCCACGCGCCTTGCCTTTCCCGCCGGAAGCTGGCGGAGTGGCGCTCCAGGTTGCCGGGTAAACCTTTTGCCCGCTTGAACGCCATGCCCAACGCCGCGAGACGAGAAGCCCCATGCACGAGCAACTCTCCCTCCAAAAACAGGTCGCCGACATCGTCGGGACGACGCCGGTTTTCGACATCCACACGCATCTTTACGATCCGGCGTTCGGCGGGCGGCTGCTTTGGGGGATCGACGAGCTGCTCGTCTATCACTACCTCGTCGCCGAGGGCTTCCGGCATTTCGATCTGCCGTATGACAAGTTTTGGGCGCTCTCGAAGACGCAGCAGGCGGACCTGATCTGGGACGCGCTTTTCGTCAAACACTCGCCGATTTCCGAGGCCTGCCGCGGCGTGCTCACGGTGCTGCATCTCCTCGGGCTCGATGTGCAAAAGCGCGACCTGCCCGCGCTGCGCCGGCACTTTGCGAAATGGAGCGCCGGCGATTTCATCACGACGGCGATGGAGCTGGCGAATGTGCGGAAAATCTGCATGACGAACTCGCCTTTCGACGACGCGGAGCGGCCCGTGTGGGAGCGCGGCTTTGTGCGTGACGAGCGTTTCGTGGCGGCGCTGCGCATCGATCCGCTGCTCGTGGATTGGGCCGGCACCGCGCCGAAGCTGCACGCGTGGGGCTACGACGTGCGCGCGGATTTTTCCGGCCAGACCTTCGGAGAAGTGCGCCGCTTTCTCGCCGATTGGACGAAGCGGATCGACGCCCAATACTGCATGGTCTCGCTCACGCCGGACTTCGCCTTTCCCTCGGACACGCCGACGGCGCGGCTCATCGAGCACGCCATCCTCCCGCACGGGCGCGACCACGGGCAGGCCTTTGCGCTGATGATCGGCGTGCAGCGCAGCGTCAACCCGCAGCTCCGGCTCGCCGGCGACAGCGTGGGCCTCGGCGATGTCGGCGCGGTGGAAAACCTGTGCGCGCAATTTCCCGAAAACAAATTCCTCGTCACCATGCTCGCGCGCGAAAACCAGCACGGGCTCTGCGTCGCCGCGCGGAAGTTTCGCAACCTGCACGTCTTCGGCTGCTGGTGGTTTCTGAACAACCCGTCGATCATCGAGGAAATCACCCGCATGCGGCTCGAGCTCATCGGCCTGAGCATGACCCCGCAGCACAGCGACTGCCGGGTGCTCGACCAGCTCATCTACAAATGGAGCCACTCCCGCGGGATCATCGGCAAAGTGCTCGCCGAGAAATACGACGACCTCGCCGCGACCGGCTGGGAGCCGGCGCGCGCGGAGATCGAGCGCGATGTGCGCGACCTTTTCGGCGGCGCGTTCGAGCAGTTTTTGAAAAGCTGACGCAGCACGTTGACGACACGAGTCGTTTGCGGTGAGAGTCAGCCATGAAATCCAGCCTGCTCAATGCCCGCGCGGCGACGGAAAGTGCGCTGGCCGCACTCGCCGCCTACTACCCGCTTGGGATCCGCAATGTGCTGCTGGAAGAAATAGAAGCGAGTGCCGATGGCGCAGAGTGGCTTGTCACGCTGGGTTTCGATCTCACCCGCCAGCGGGAGCCGCGCGCCATCGAAAAACTACTTCCCGCTTTCCAAGACCTTGCGGAGGTCGAAAGGATTTACAAAACCTTTCATGTGGACGCCGCCACGGGAGAGGTCACGGCGATGAAAATCCGCCAACTCGCCTGAACAGTGACCGCGGAATGGCTGGCAGAATTGGTGGCGAAGTATCGTCATCGGGGGTTGCTGCTCGATACGCCTCTCCTGCTCGCTGTGCTGCTGACGGCCTTTGGACGGAAGCACGAGCGGGCCTGGCAGCGGGTGATGGGCGGAGCACTGCAACCGCAGCATGGAAATTGGCTGGCGACCTTTGCCACGGAGTTCAAAGTGCAGATCACCACCCCGCATATTCTGACCGAAGTCTCCAATCTGGCGGGTAAGATCGATCAGCGATTGCACCGCGATTTTCGCGCGGTGCTGGCGGAGTGGGTCATTGTCGCACGCGAAGAAAATATGGCGGCGAGCGAAATTGTGCGCCACCCAGGCTTCCCGCATTTGGGTCTGGCGGATACCGCGATAGAGATGCTCGCCGCCGACCGCTACCTCGTCGCCACCACCGACTTCGGTCTGGCCGGACGCCTCCGCAAGCGCGGGTGCGACGTGCTGAATTTCGCGGAACTGCTGGCCTGGGAGTTGGCGTAATCCCGCAGCGTTTTCACCGTGCGCGATCTTACCGGCTGCTGCTGACTGCCCGCCCCCGCGCCGTATGCTCGCCTCGTTTCTCACCACGATTTTCTTTTCGCTGTCGGTGATTTTCGCCGCGCGGACGGCGCGGATGCTCGGCGGGCCGCGGGCGAATCTGGCGCGCATCTGCCTGGCGACGGTGCTGCTCGCGGGGTGGGCGCACGCCTTTGGCGCGGGGCTGCATGGGGCGTCGCTGCCGTGGTTTTTTCTGAGCGGGGTGATCGGCTTCGGGCTGGGCGACATGGCGCTCTTTGGCGCGCTGCCGCGGATCGGGCCGCGGCTGGCGATCCTGCTCACGCAATGCCTCGCGGCACCGATCGCGGCGGTGGCGGAATGGGCGTGGCTGGGGACGACGCTGCGGGCGGTCGATCTGGCGTGCGCGGCGGTGATTCTCGCCGGCGTGGCGGTGGCGCTCGCGCCGGATCGCGGGCTGGAGGTGGACCGGCGGACGTTTTGGATCGGCGCGCTCTTCGGCGTGGGCTCCGCGCTGGGGCAGGCGGGCGGCGCGGTGGTGAGTCGAAAGGCGTATGAAGTCGCCACCCTCAACCATCTCCCCATCGACGGCGGTACCGCGGCCTACCAGCGCATTCTCGGCGGCATCGTGCTCACGGCGCTCGCCTTTTTTTTAACGCGAAAAATGCGAGCGGCGGCAGACGCCGCGCGTCCCGCCGGGGTCTGGCGCAAAGCGTGGCCGCTGGTCCTCGCCAACGCGCTGGCCGGTCCGTGCATTGGAGTGGGCTGTTACCAATGGGCGCTCGCGACGACGCGCGGCGGCAGCGGGATCGTCCTCCCGATCGTTGCCACGTCCCCGCTCGTCACCATCGTGCTCTCCTTTTTCCTCGATGGCCTCCGCCCCACGCGCCGCGCGGTGCTCGGTGGCCTCATCGCCGTCGGCGGCGCGGTCGCGCTCAAGCTCGCGCAGGCGGGAAATTAAAATGAACAAGTTTTCCGGATGCGGAGTCTATTTCGCCCTATGAAAACACTCCTCATTTCGATTGCCGGAGCCCTCGCGATTCTGGCGCTCACCACTTCCCCCGCCTTTGCCAAGCCCGGCTGGTCGGACGATTACGCGAAAGCATCGGCGCAGGCCAAGGCGGAGAAGAAGCTGCTGCTCATCGACTTCACCGGCTCGGACTGGTGCGGTTGGTGCATCAAGCTGGACAAGGAAGTCTTCTCGAAGCCGGAGTTTCAGGAGTATGCGAAGAAAAATCTGGTGCTCGTGGAGGCGGATTTCACCTCGGACGGCAAGGCCAAATCGAAGGAGTTCGGCAAACAGCAGGACGCGATGCTCAAGGAGTATAAGGTCCAGGGTTTCCCGACAGTTGTCGTGCTCAATGCCGATGGGAAAAAGATCGGTGAGACGGGATACAAGCCCAGCCCCGCGGAATTCATCGCCGAGTTGGAGAAGCTGAAAGGCAAGTAAGCCGGCGGGTTTTTCCAGTCACTTTCGAGGCGGCTCTGCGCCAGCGGGACCGCCTCGCTTTTTTCATCCGTCATTCTGCGGAGTCGGGAGCGGCGCGCGGCGCGACTGTAGGGGAAGCTGTCAGCTTCCCCTACAGTCGCGACCGCGCCGCGCCGGTCGCGAAGGCGCTCAGTACGACTTCGCCCAGACCACGCGCCGCTGGCTCGGCTCGCCGGTGAGGATGCACTTCCCGTCCTCCTCGGGCGCGTTGGCGGGGATGCAGCGGATGGTTACTTTGAGGTCGTCCTTGATCCGCTCCTCGACTTCGCGCGAGCCGTTCCAGTGGGCGAGGGCGAAGCCGCCATGGATCTCAGGCTTGCCCGCGTTCTTCGCGGTGAAGAAGGCGTAGAATTCTTCCTTCGTGTCGATCTTCACGGTGTTCGCGTCGCGGTAGGCGGTGGCTTTCGCCAAAAGATTTGCCTGCATTTCTTCGAGGATCGCGCCGGCTTGCCCGACGAATTCCGCATTCGGGACAAACGCCTTTTCCTTCGGCCCGCGATCCCGCCGCGCGACGGCGACGCTGCCTTTTTCCAAATCGCGCGGCCCCAGCTCCACGCGGATCGGCACGCCTTTTTTGATCCACTCCCACGTCTTCGTCCCGCCGCCAATGTCGCGCTTGTCCACCTCGACGGAAATCTTTTCGCCAAAGGCCGTCTGCGCCCGCAACTCGGCGGCGAGCTGCTCGGCGGCGGCGATTACGGCGTCGCGCGTCTCGGGCTTCGGCGTGACGGGCAAAATGACGATCTGCGACGGTGCGATGCGTGGCGGGAGGACGAGGCCGTCGTCGTCCGCGTGGGCCATGATGAGCGTGCCGATGAGCCGCGTGCTCACGCCCCAGCTCGTCGTCCACGCGTGCTCCTCCTTCCCCTCGCGCGACTGGAATTTGATCCCGCTGGCGTGCGCAAAATTCTGTCCGAGAAAGTGCGACGTGCCGGCCTGGATGGCCTTGCGATCCTGCACCATGGCCTCGATGCACAGCGTCTTCACCGCGCCGGGGAAGCGCTCGCTCTCGCTTTTCTCGCCGGTGAAAACCGGCAGCGCCAGGTACTCGCGCGCGAATTTCTCGTAGATGCCAAGGATCAAATCCGTCTCGGCGAGCGCCTCCTGCGCGGTCTCGTGCGCGGTGTGCCCCTCCTGCCACAGGAATTCCGTCGTCCGCAGGAAAACGCGCGGGCGCATTTCCCAGCGCACCACGTTGGCCCACTGGTTGATGAGGATCGGCAGGTCGCGCCACGACTGCACCCACTTCGCGTAGCTCGCGCCGATGATCGTCTCGCTCGTCGGCCGCACGATCAGCGGCTCGGTGAGCTGCGCGCCCGGCGCGGGCCGCAAGCCGCCCGCGCCATCGCTTTCCAGCCGATGATGCGTGACCACCGCGCACTCCTTCGCGAAGCCCTCGACGTGCGCCGCCTCCTTCGCGAGATACGAGATCGGGATGAACAGCGGGAAGTAGGCGTTCTTGTGCCCCGTGGCCTTGAGCATCCCATCGAGCGCGCGCTGCATATTTTCCCAGATGCCATAGCCCCACGGCTTGATGACCATGCACCCGCGCACGTCCGAATTCTCCGCGAGATCCGCCGCGCGGACGACCTGCTGATACCACTCGGGAAAATCCTGCGCGCGGGTCGGAGTGATGGCGGTCTTGTCTTGCTGGGGCTGGCTCATGGTTTTGGAAAAAGGGACGCGAAACTAGACGGCGCGCGGGTTCTCGGCAAGCGGACGCTTCCGGCTCAATTTGGTTGTAGGGGGCGGCTGTGCGTCGCGCCTCTCCTGCGGCGTAGCAGTCCCGAGACGCTCCATAGGAGGGTATGGAAGGCCGGAGCCTTCACGCCAGCTTGTGGGCGATCTGCTCGTCGAGGATTTCGCGCACGGTCACCGGGATGATGGTGCGGTGCTCCTCGGTGAAAAAGCGCCCGATCTCGCGGATGGCGTCGCTGGAGAAGTCGAAGCTGACAAAGAAACCCTTCTCGCACTTCGCGCGGCGCATGGCGGTTTCAAAGGCGTCGATGTCGGGGCGGCCGGCCTTGTCCTTCTGCTGCACCTGCATGGCGTAAAAGCGCTCCTCCAGCCGCAGCTCGTCCGCGCCGGCCTCGCGCACATGGTCCAGCGCGGAGACGGGGAAGATGCGCCCGTCGATGCCCTTGTCCCCCACCTGCGCCTTGTTCTTGCGCCCGCCGAGGGCGATGACCGCCCAGTTCTCAAACTCGAAGGGCGGCAGCTCGCGCAGCTTCTTTTCCGTCCGGACGGCGTTATTTCTTCGGAGCCTCTGGGGCCTTCGCGCCTGTGCCGCCGGGTGGAGGTGTCGGCAGAGTGACCCTTTCGGCTCTCGGCGTATACCCACCAAAAAGGGCAGTGGCGGTCCCGCTTGAGGACGTTTCTTTACCACGTATCGGTTGGGTTTTAACTGATTTGCTCATTTTGTTGCGTCTCCTGCGGTGGAATGCTGAAGAACTCTAAATACGAATACTCGTCTTTGCGAATCAAAAAACCGCCTGAGTACGGGATCGGTTCACCGAAGCGCCCGAATTCGTCGATCTGATAAACTGCACACACGTAAATGTCACCGTCGTTCGGAAATGAGGAAGCGAATGAACCTGCGCCATAGTAGCCTCCAAGAAGCTCGCCATTTTTGAGATGAACTAGAACAAAGCATTCCAATCTTTTGTCGAAGTAGGCGTCCCATGCTGTGGGATACGGAAGCTGGAGATACTTCACCAATCGCGGTGATCTCATCAATCTGACGAAGATAATTGGCCACAGGATTGGTCCGACGAGAAGAACTACAAGGAATCCAAACGCAACCCAGATTGGGTGGGCTTGTACGTTATTCCCGTAGGTCATCCAAACGAGCAGCGGCAAGCAAAAAGCAAAATTAACTACGCTATAGAAAAGCCCTTCGACGAGAGCCGTTGACCACTCGATTGCTCTTGCTGGTATCATGAGCCGGTAGATGTGCATCGAGATCAATCCCGGAAAGACGATCACAACAAATAAGACGAGCTTGGTGCTTTCGAGAAGTGCTTCCATAAATTGCTGATATGAGGCTGACGAATCGCGCGTGCAAGCGATGAGGAATAGCTTTCGCTCATATTTCTGAAACCTGACGGCTCGGCGCAGCGCGGGCGCATGTAGTCGATGTAGGCGCGGGTGCTCTCGTGGCGGTCCTCGAAGCTGCGCTTCTCGCGGGTCTCGCCCCAGAAGACTTCGTAGTTGCGGTTCGAGTTGAAGGGCGGGTCGATGTAGATGAGATCGACGCACTGCGCGGGGAGCTTGGCGAGTTGGTCGAGATTGTCGCCGCAATAGAATAGATGAGGCGGGTATCGACGAGCGAGGAGGGTTTGGCGGCAGGCATTGGCGCGGATGAAGGCGGAAACCGCGCGCCGGTGCAAGCTGGAGAGGCGGTTCTTCACTTTGGACCCGGGAGCGAAAAAACTGAGCGCAGGCTTGTCACCGCACGCCGGGAGGGCAAGCAAGCGTCTATCGTAGGCCGAAAAGATAGAGCACTGCCGCCCATCCGCTCGGCAGGCTATCCGGCGCTGTTTCGAGTTCCCGTCCGTACCGGACCGCGTATTCGAGCATGGTCCGCGCGTGGAAAAAGGCCTCGATGATCGGGCGCGTCTCAGCGAGCCAGCGGCGATTGTGCGCGCGGTCAAAAATCTTCCCGGTGCCTTCGCCGATGATCTGCAAGAACCACTCGTTGACTTCTCTCTCGGGCAGAAGCGAACGGAGCGCGGCAACGATCCGCTCGGTATCCGACTGGAGCCCATAGACTTTGAAACTCTGATGATAGAACCGGTAAAAGCCATCTTCCGCGTGCCAGTGTTCGGACGTCTCGGCAAGCAGCGACTCAAGCTCGGGCAAGCGCGCCTTGATTGCGGCGAGCAATCGCCCTTCAAGCGTGGAGTGTTCATCGCGCCGCGCGCGCATTTTCGCTGTGATCTTCGATCTTTCCTCCGAGAACAGCGGCGGGATTTTCATAACAACGCGAGGAATCGCTGAAAGAACTCCACCCCTTTCTCCAAGTCCGCAACCGCGATGAACTCATCCCGCGTGTGCGCCTGCGCGATGCTGCCGGGACCGAGGGCCACGGCGGGCATGCCGCGTTCGGCGAAAAAGCAGGCGTCGCAAAACCACGGTGCGCCCACGGGCTGCGCGCCGCACTCGCCGAGCTGCGCGATGAGCGGGTGCGCGGGGTCGGTGTAGAGCGGCGGTGCGGGGGAAAGGTCGAGCGCGAGATCGGGGCAGACGGCGCGGAGACGGGCGGCGAGTTTTTCCGCGAAGCCGGGCGTGAACTGCGCGGGCACGAAGCGCAGATCGACGCTCGCCTCGCAGGCGTCGGGGATAATGTTCGTCTTCGAGCCGCCGCGGATCGTGCCGATGCTGATCGTCGGCGAACCGAGCACGGGGTCGTGGATGGCGGCGAATTCGCGCGCCAATTCGCCGCCGATGAAATCGAGCACGCGCAGCATTTTCGCGATGGCGTTTTCGCCGAGTTCCGGGCGCGAGGCGTGGCCGGCTTTGCCGCGCGTGCGGAGCTGGAGAAAGGCGCTGCCTTTGTGCGTGTGGACGACCTGCAAATCCGTGGGCTCGGCGGCGATGACGAAGTCGAACCGCTCCTCGCGCGCCAGCGCCCGCGAGCCGTGCTGGCCGGCCTCCTCGCTCGCCAGCCCGGCGAACCAAATCTCGTGGCCGAGCGCGGGCAGGCGGTCGCGCATTTCGCGCAGCGCCCAGAGCATCGCGGTCATGGGGCCCTTGGTGTCGCTCGCGCCGCGGCCCCAGATTTTGCCGTCGCGCAGCTCGGCGGCGAAGGGCGCGATGCTCATGCCGAGCACGCTCACGGTGTCGGTGTGCGGGGCGAGGAGCAGGCGCGGTTTTCCCGCGCGGTCGCTCGGAAAGCGCGCGACCACATTCGGCCGCCCCGGCAGCACCTCGCGCAGCTCGGTGTGCGCGCCGAGCCCGCGCAGAAAATCCGCCAGCCATGCCGCGATCCGCGCCTCGCCTGTGCCGTCCGTGCCGGGGTCGCCCTCGGGATTCACGCTCGGAATGCGGACGAGCGCCTGGAGGAGTTCGACAGCGTTTTGCGGCTCGGTCATGCGGTGGCGAAAATCGCAGGTCCGCCGGGCAAAACGAGCGCGTTTTTTGCGGGCTGCGCTGCGCGGAAATCCGCTTGCCTCCCCGAGGCGCGTGGTCAAGCTGACCGCCCTTACCTTCATCCCTATGAAAAAACTCCACGTCCTCTCCCTCACCACCCTCGTCGCCGGTCTCACCGTTTTCGCTCCGCTGCCGGGGCGGGCGCAGGAGCCGGAAAAGCTGAACCTGCCGGGCGCAATCGGCGGCAGCATGGACATCGAATTCCGCACACGGAAGAACCTCGACGAAAAAGGCAAGCCGCAGAAAGGCGTCACCGACCAGTATGTGCTCTCGCTGACGGTGGCGCAGACGACGGAGTTCAAAGGCTCGATCCAGCGGCAGCCGGCGTTGGGCGGCATTCTCGGGACGGGGCAAAAGGGGCAGCTCGCCTATTCGATCGACCTCGCGGTGCTGAATCCGGCGAACCTTTCGCAGAAGCGCTCGGTGGGTAAGTGGGTCGGCACGGTGCCGGTCGCTGCCAATGGCGAATACAACCAAGAAGGCCTGCCGGACAGCCTGCAGCGCATTGCCGTGGACGCCATCGGCAAGGCCCCGGCTTTCACCGACAAGTTTGGCGGCAAGCTCATCGGCAAGGGCAAGAAGGCGGCGAGCGCGACAACCTATCTGCGCCAGCTCGCGGGCAAGGAGGTGAAAGTGGAGGTCAAGAACAGCGACCCGATGCGCTTTGAGTCGCTCGCCCTGGCGATGGGTCCGGCGCAGACCTATCCGCGCACGGTGGTCAATGGGAACCTCGACTACGACTACGAGACCGGGAACTACTACACGAACGGCATCCGCTTTCTCTACCAGCAGAATGGCAAGGAAGTGGAGGACATCGTGACTGGCTCGATCAAGTGGGTGGAGGACGCCAACCGCGCGAGCAACGGCAAGGGCCAGTATGAATTGAACCTGCGCTGGAACGAGGCCAAGAACACGAAGCCGGCGGGTGAGGCCGCGGCCTTTGCAAAGATGTCGGACGAAGAGGCGTTCTTCGCCGTGGATAACACGATTCCGTCCCTCACCGGCAACATCACCTATGAAGACCAGATGACCACCGTGGGCGACAAACAACTGCCCGGTTCGAGCAAGATCAAATACAACCTCGGGGCCAACCAACTGACCAAGGTGCAGATCATGAATTTCCTCAAGCTCTGGCTCGTCTGCGTGGGGCCGACGAACGACGAGTAAGTCCCGGCATTAACGCTTAAACAAACGCCGCCCGGGAAACCGGGCGGCGTTTTTGCTGCCGCGCAGCGTAGCGCCGCCGCTGTAGGGGAAGCTGTCAGCTTCCCCTACAGCGGCGCGCGGGGCGCGCTCTACGGCTTCTGCGCGGGGGCCAGCGCGGGATCATCCAGGTCGAGGCGGTAGAGGATTTGGTTGTAGTTGGCGCGGGGCGTGGGCGGCGCGTGATTGGCAAACTCGTCGGTGTAAGTCCCCTCGAAAAGCAGGATGGGTGAATCGTCAGCGGTGAATTCGGGGTGCAGCCGCGGGTTGTAAAAGGTGTAATTGTCGTGGGTCAGAATCTTCACCGCCGGACCCCATGGCCCGATGGGTGCATCCGCCTCCGCATACCACAGCTCACCCAGGGCGGATGGCTTGCCAAAGCTTTGCAGAAAGACCGTGACCCAGCGCTTCCGCCAGGGATTCCAGGCGATTGAGCCCGAGTGGGGCGTGACCTTTTCACCGCTGGCTGCAACCGCCAAAGTTTTCTGCGGGATGAGCATCTCCCATTGGGCTTGATCCTGCCAGCCTTCAAACGTCGCGGGAAAGCGCAGCGTGGGCAATGGGTCGCCGAGATACACCCATTCCTTGCCTTGCGGGTCTTTCCAAAGGGCGGGATGGCCGTTGGGCCAGGTGGGCTTTGGCTTATTCTCCGAGGCTTGCCAAAGGGTGCGGTGGCGCTCAAACGCCGCGGTCGCATCATTCCAGAGACACAGGCCGATTTCATAGGCTTCGAGATGACCTTTGATCTTGGTATAGGTGCAGACCAGCTTCGGCGTCCCGGTCTTATCCATGAGGCTGAGATAAGCCGAAACCCACGTCGGGCCGCTGCCTGGTATCTTAGCCACGCCGCGCACGGCACCTTTCTGATCGCGGAAATAGTCGTACGAGAGTTCCAGCGGTGGCTTGAAAGAGGTCAGCGGTTTAACGGCGGTGGTCGCGCTGCTGGTGTCGAAGACGCCCAATGGGTAATTGGGCACAAGCGTGTCGCCCCACGCCCAGAAGAGCTTCCCGCGATAGACGGCGCTCTGCACGGAATCGCAGCCCACGATGCCGGACTCACGCCAGTCCTGTCGTCCGCCCAGCTTCTGACTCTCCGCAAAAAGACCGGCTCCGGTCAGGCGTCCGAGCCGTTTCGCCGGCAGCATGCGCTGGACTTCGATCTTCAGCGTCTTGCCGGGTTGGGGTGTCACCCGGACGCCGCGAAAGCCGAAGCCATCCTTGGGCATTTCATAGCCATGCCCGATCACGTCGAGCCAGGTCTCGCGACCCATGAATTCCGGCAGATCAAAAGCGATCACCCCGTCATTGTCCGTAATCAGGCGGGCCTGGTTCGTCGTGCGCAGCTCGACCAGCGGCACCGGCCAGCCGCCGCCTTTTTCCACGACCTCGATGCGGCAGGGCTCCAGCGCCGACGCCCGGCAAGACACAATGAAAAATGCCGCGGCGAAGGCGCTGCGGCAGAGCGGAGTCTCGAGCGCAGGCATAGGTCTTAAGAAGAGCCTTCGTCCTTGCGCCGAAAATCACCCCGCGCCCCGCTGACCAGCAGACCCAGGCCGGTGCCGGCAATCGCGCCGAACGGCCCGAAAAACAGGGCGGCGATGAGAACGCGCGAGACCTTGGCACCCATTGGGGGAGGCGTGCCCGGCGCGACTGTATCGACGACCGGGATCGGCACCGGCGGCGGCTGGGTCTCGCGGCCATAGCCGCCGAGCGCGGCAAAGAGCATGTAGATTTCCCCGAGGATGAAGCCGGCGATGGCGAAGGGTTTGGCGAGATTGCGGCCTGACATGAGGCGAAAACTAGAACGCTTCGCCGGGCCGCTGTCGAGCGGCGCGGGGCGGCTCGCGGGGAAATTCTCGATACGCGGGCAAAGATCGTGCTATCTCATTTCCCAGGATTTTTCCCGCACATGAAACCGCACCTGTTATTTTCCCTCGCCGTCCTCGCCTTGGCCGCGTGCGTGCATACGCCGCCGGGGACTTCGGTGAAAGTGGCGCTGGCGAAAAAGGCCGAGCTGGTGCGCCTGCCGGGGCCACCGCCGGGCAGCCTAGCCGACGGACGTTCGGCGATCATCGAGCCGGAACTGCCGGGAAACAGCACCATGGAGCGCGTGGCGGAGGCGTTTTCGCGGGGCCAGTTTTGCATGCAGGCGGGCAAGGACGCGGAGGCCATCGCGGCCTTTGAGGAGGCGGTGAAGATCGACCCCGGCTTCAACGAGGCATGGCAGCATCTGGCGATTCTCTACGAAAAAACCGGGCAGGAGAAAAAGGCGCTGGAGGCCTTTCGCCGCGCGCGGAAAGTGGCGCAGGGATAGGCGCTACGTCCGCTCGCTGAGCGCCCGCGCGACGGCGGCGGGCAGCGGCAGCGCACCCTCGCCGCCGAGCGTGCGGTCGAGATCTTCGAGCCGGTGGATGAGATCCACGACCTCGCGCCGCGCATACGGCCCGCCGGCGGCGGCGCAAAAATGCGTGCGGCAGCCGAAGGGCCGCCCCTCGTAGATCTGGCAGCGGCCCGTGGCGCGGTCGAGCAGCGGGCACGCGCCGTCCGGGCTCGCGGGCAGGCGGGTGCGTCCAGTTGCGCGCCAGGCTTTCGCGGCGACGAGCGCTTCGCCTTTGGTCAGGTAGGGCGTCTTGCCGGTGAGTTTGAAATGGCAGCACTCCGTCCGCGCGAGGCACGCGCGCTCGATGGGGCGCGCGGCCAGCTCCGCGTAGATCGCCCGCACGGCGGCGATGGTGGGTTTTTGGGTGGGAGGCATGGGAGGAATATGAGGCAGGAGAGAAGGCGGGGGCAGTTTTCCTCACACCACCTGCCCGGCGGCGTGGCCGGAGGCCCAGGCCCATTGGAAATTGTAGCCGCCGAGCCAGCCGGTGACATCGGCGACTTCGCCGATGAAGTAGAGGCCGGGGACGTGGCGCGCTTCCATGGTTTTGGAGGAGAGTTCGCGGGTGTCCACGCCGCCGAGGGTGACTTCGGCTTTGGGGTAGCCTTCGGTGCCGGCGAAAGTCATGGGCCAGGCGTGGAGGAGGGTGGCGAGGCCGGCAAGGTCGCGGGCTTTGCTGTGGCGGAGCGGCTTGGCGGGGGCGTGGCGGGCGGACCAGGCTTCGGCGAAGCGGCGCGGCCAGTGGTGGCTGAGCGCGGTGGCGAGGTCGGTGTTTTGCTCGCGGGCGTGCGCGATCAAGGCGTCCGCGTTTTCGTCCGGGAGGAGATCGAAATGGATGGTCTCGCCGGGGTGCCAGTAGGAGGAGATTTGGAGGATCGCGGGACCGCTGAGGCCGCGATGGGTGAAGAGGAGGTTTTCGCGAAACTCCGCTCCGCCGCAGCGCGCGGCGACGGGTACGGAGAGGCCGCTCAGCTCGTGCAGCGGCAGGTCCCCGGCGGTGAAGGTGAGCGGGACGAGGCCGGGGCGGATGTCGGTGAGCCGCAGCCCGAACTGGCGCGCGATGCGGTAGCCGAAATCGGTCGCGCCGAGCTTGGCGAAGGACAGCCCGCCGGTGGCGATGACGAGCGCGGCGCTGTCGAGCGGGCCGGTGCTGGTGGCGAGTTGAAAGCGGTCGGTGCGGCGGACTTCGGTGACGCGGCAGCGGGTGCGGACCTCCACGCCGGCGGTGGCGCATTCGGCGAGCAGCAGGTCGATGATCGCGCGCGAGCTGCCGTCGCAGAATTGCTGGCCGAGCTTTTTCTCGTGATACGGGATGCGGTGCTTTTCCACGAGCGCGACGAAGTCCCACGGGGTGTAGCGGGCGAGCGCGGATTTGCAGAAGTCGGGATTGGCCGAGAGGTAGTTGTCGGGGGTCGCGCCGAGGTTGGTGAAGTTGCAGCGACCGCCGCCGGAGATGGCGATCTTCAGGCCGACACGCTCGCTGTGTTCGAGCAGCGCCACGCGGCGGCCGCGCTTGCCCGCCTCGATGGCGCACATCAGGCCGGCCGCGCCGGCTCCGATGATGATGACGTCGTAGGAAGAGTTAAAAGGAATCGCCATGCGGGCGGGCGTGGAGCTGTTGGAAAAAAGTCGGGGAATAGACCACGGATTTCACGGATGACACGGATTGCTCACTCAGAATCCGTGTGATCCGTGCAATCCGTGGTCAAAAACCCTTCGCCTCCGGTCCGCGCCGCGCCGCCTAATCCTCAACCCTCAACGCAATCTGCGGCAGGTGCTCCGGCTGCCACGGATTGCGCGCGTAGTCGGCGGCGGTGATTTCCTCCGCGAGCCGCGCGCAGCGGAGGCGGAGCGCGGCGACATCGAGCTGCAGGTGGCGCGGGGCGAAGGGCGCGAGGTTTTGCGCGCCGAGGCGGAGGAGGCGCACGGCGGGGCGGAGGCGGCGCGCGTGCTTCGGGTGGTGCGGGTGGAGGTGTTGCTTTTGCAAATGGACGAAGGCTCCGGCGATTTGGATGAGCCCTTTGTAAAAGAGCGCGTTGCCGTCGCGGCACTGGAGCCAGAGGTGTTCGAGGACATCGTGCGCCTCGTAGTACTGGCCGGCATTGAAGCAGGTGAAGTAGCCCGCGTAGTGCGGATCGGGCGCGGTCGCGAGGCCGGGGCCGAGGCGGCCGACGAGGGCGGAAATGCGGTCGCTTTTTTTCATCGCGCGGCGGGTGGGGGCGAAAACTATTCTGCGCGGTGCGGGGTGTGACAAGAGGCGATTGGTCTTAGAGGGTGTACCGAAACTCGGAGAACGGGGATTTTTGAACCACGGATTACACGGATTACACGGATTTTTAGGAATCAGAAATCCGTGTAATCCGTGCAATCCGTGGTCAAAAATCTGTCGGTTTAGACTTCCGGTAAACCCTCTAAGAGGGTGTCTAAAAAGCGCGCTGCTGGAGGGGGAAGCGGTCAGCTCCCCCCTCCCGCGGCGGGCGCGGCGGACTAACGGTAGTATTCCCACTTCGGCTCGTCCACCTCGGGGGTGAAGCCGGCGTCCAAGGCCCGCTGCCAGATGATCGCGAGGCGGGTGTGGCTTTCCGCGGGGCGGAATTCGTGCGGGCCGGCGGGGAGTTCGCGGGGACCGGTGTAGGGGGTGCCGTCGAGCGTGCCGGTGACGGGCTGGCCGCCGGCCCACAGCGCGTAGGGCGCGGGGACGGCGACTTGGAAAGGGATTGGCGCACCGGCTTCGACCGGGTCTTTCGCGAGCACTTTTCCGGCGACGCGGAGGTGGCCGACGGGGAGAAAGTTTTCGGTCATAAACGCGGTGCCGTCTTTCGGAAACCAGCGGTTCTGATTGAGCACGACCATGACTTTCTTTGCCACGATGTCGGCGGCGACGGTGTCGGCGATGAGGCCGCGCCGGAGGCGGACGAAAGTCAGCGGTTCGGTGACAAAGCGGAACGCGCGCTGGCGGAAGACGCACTCGCCTTTGAAGTCCATGACGTACTCGCCGGGCTTCGTCAGCCGGAGGGTGTCGCGGAGGATTTCGCGCTCGCGGGTGGTGCCGTCGATCCACGGCGGACGTCCGCCGAGGATGAGCGCGATCCCGACCGCGCCGAGGCCGGCCAGCACCCACTGCGGACGCCCGCGCGTCTCCGCCAGCCGCGCCAGCGGCGGGGCGGCGAGGAGCGCGGCGAGGGGATAGAAGGGGAGAAAGTCCTGCCGCGTGAGCAGCGTCCAAAAACTGTAGAGCGCGGCGTAGTAAAGCCCCGCGACGAGGAAGACGAAGACGCGCCGCTCGGCGAGCGCGCGCTCCGGCACGCGCCGCGCGAGGCGGGCGGCGGCGTAGCCGAGAAAGGGCAGCGCGAGCGGAAAAATGAGCCGCAGCCAGGCGGGATGATTCTTCGCGTCCACGCCGGGCAGGATATTGTGCTGGATGATGCCGTAGTAGAAATCCCCCCACGCGCCCTGCGCCGCGAAGAACGCGCAGAGCGCCGCCGGCGCGAGCAGCGCGCCCGCCACCACCGGCCCGGCGGCGCGCAGGCTCCGGCCGATTTCGCGGAGCGAAAAACCGCGCGCCACGAGCTGCGGCGCGGCCAGTGCCGCGAGCGCCGACGCGCCGAAAAGCACCGTCGTTTTCATCGACGCGCAAAAGCCCAGCCCGAGCAGCACGCCGCCCGCAAACCCGCGCCAGCACGACATCCGCCCGGTGACGAGCACGGCGAGCGCGGCCAGCCAGAGCGGCGTCCAGAGATTGTCCGTGCGGTATTCCAGCGCGGGAAAAAACCACCACGGCAGCAGCGCGATGAAGACCGCCGCCCACAGCCCCGCGCGCGGCGAAAACAGCGCGCGCCCGATTTTCCAAACGCACCACAGGCAGACCAACCACAGCGGCACAATGGCGAAGCGCATGAAGTCGAGGATGTCCGCCCGCTCGCCGAGCGCGGCGACGAGCGGCGAGAAAAGCAGGTGGAAAAGCGGGGTGTGGTTGTCGAAGAAATCGCGGTACTGGAGCAGCCCCTGCGTCCAGCCCCAGGTGGTGTGCAGGTGCTGCGGCTCGTCGCTGTCGTAGCGGTAGCGGAAGATGTAAAAGCAGCGCAGCGCCAGCGCGGCGAGGAGGAGCGCGGCGGCCAGCCACCGCTCATTGCGAGCGACCGCCGCGGCGCTGTTTCCGCCCGCGTTTTCACTCATGGGAAACGCGGGCGCGGAAAAGGAAGGCATGCGCTTGGTTCAATCGGAAATCGCCGGGCTTGCCAACACGAAGGCGAGAGGGCTTGGCATTTTCGCGCGGCGCGGGTAACTAACGCGGCATGCCCGACACTCCCGAAATCCCCGAAGCCGCCGACCCGTTTGAAAAGCGCGTGGCCATCAGCATCGCCGTCCTCGCGGTGATCCTCTCCTTCGTCGGCAACCTCGGCGACAACGCCAGGACCGAGGCGATCATCAAGACCAACGAGGCCTCGAACCAGTGGGGCTATTTCCAGGCCAAGGGCATCAAGGGCCAGATGGCCGGGATGCAGGGCGAGCTGCTCGCGGCGCTCGGCGGCGCGCAGCCCGACGAGGCGCGGACGAAGGAAATCGCGCGCCTGCGCGACGATGCCGCGCGCTACGAAAGCCAAAAGGTGGAGATCAAAAAGAAGGCGGAGGAGTTGCAGCACGAGGCGGCGCACAAGTCGGCGATCAACGACCGCTGCGACCTCGCGGCGCTGATGCTGCAGGTCGCCGTGGTCATCTGCTCGGTGGCGATCCTTTCCCACTGGCGCGGCTTCTGGATCGCCGGCCTCGCCCTCGGCCTCGCCGGCGCGATCGCGGGCGCGACGGCGTTTCGCATCTGAGAGGGCGTGAAAAAAGTTCCCGCCCCACATTTCGGCCGGTCGGAGAGGTCCACGAAGGGCACGAAAGGACACGAAAAGGGATTCCGATTTCGTGTCCTTTCGTGCTTTTCGTGAACTCCAAATCTCTTCGCAGCGATCCTGCTCGCCACCGCGCACGCCTTTGCCGATGCCGCCCGAAGGTCGGCATAGGAGAGGCGTCAGATTGACCTCAAAATGATGGGGCGGGAGTATTTCCAGCATGACAAAGACGCAAATTCAGGTTCCCGAGGAGCTGTTTGCCGAGATCAAACAATTCGCCCAGGGCCGGGAGTGATCCCTCGCTGAAACGTTCCGCCGCGGGGCCGAACTCCTCCTCGAAACCTACGCCGAGGACACCCCGCCCGCATCGAAGGCGTGGCAGCCGCCCACCTCCCGCCGCGTCGGTTGGAAAGGGCTCACCGCCGAACAACTGCACGACCTTGCCTTCGACGACCAAACTCGCCTCCCGTAAGCCGTCATGACTTCCATTGACGCGAACATCCTCCTCTACAGCTACAGCGAAGCCTCGCCGCATCACGCCGCCGCCAAAGCCTTTCTCGAATCATTGTCGCCGCGCGATGACGCGGCCCTCAGCGAATTCGTCCTCAGCGAAGTCTGGCTGCACCTCCGCAATCCCGCCGTGCTCGACGCCCCGCTCAGCCCGGCGGAAGCCGTCGCCGTCATCCAGAAGCTACCGCCAGCACCCGCGCTGGCGCGTCCTCGGCTTTCATCCCCGCAGCCGCGACCTCCACGCCGCGCTTTAGAAAGCCGCCGCCGCTCCCGATTTCGCCCGCCGCCGCATCTGCGACCTCCGCATCGCCCTCTGTCTCCAAGCCTTCGGAGTCACGGATTTCGCCACGGTGAATGTGAAGCACTTTGAAGACACGGGGTTTTCGAGGGTGTGGAATCCGCTCACCGCTTGACCCGCCCATCAATGTTGCCCGTTTTACGCTTTCGTGCATTTTTCATGCATGGCGACAAAGACCATCACTCTCGAACTCGACGCTTACGAGAAGCTCCGAACCGCTAAAAAAGCCGGGGAATCCTTCTCAGAAGTCGTCCGCCGGGCCGCGTTCGCCGACGCGCCACTGACCGGGGAAAACCTCCAAACTTACCTGCGCTCCGGCGGCAGCGGAGTCAGCGAACGCTACCTCGATGTCGTCGAGGAAGCCGCCAAGCATGACCCTGTTCCCGACAATCCAGGGGCCTGATTCTCGACACCAACTTCGTCATCACCGCCGAGCGCGAAGCGCGGCGCGGAACGCAAGGCGCTCATTCGGACTTTTGCCGAGCTGCGCACGCACCCGACGGCCGAAAGCGTCTGGCAGAATCGGGACGATCACGGACGCGACGTGGAAGTCGGACTGTTTGGAAAATTCCTGATCCATTATTGGGGATTGCTCAATAGGTATTGACGGCGAGAGAGAAGCGGGTAAGCAGAGGGAATGAAATGCCAACATTGTGAAAGTGAGGAAGTGGTGAAGAACGGGAGCAGCCGACATGGCAGGCAGCGCTGGCTGTGCCGAGGGTGCGGCAAGACC
>JAYWEP010000032.1:0-7912 GCA_043779205.1 Chthoniobacter sp.
ATCCAGGCGCAGTTCAATCCCTACGTGCAGGCGCGGGTGAACGCGCAGGCGGCGCTCGGACGGCGCGTCACTTTCCTCGACATGCGCTCGGCGGTGCCGCTGGCGGAGATGCCGGACCAGCTCCATCCGGGCCAGGCGGGCTACGACCACATGGCGGATGCGTGGCTGCCCGCGATCCAAGCAATCATCGGCACGCAGGGCGATGGCACTGCACCGGCGATTGTGCGCGCGGTGGGAAATGCGGACCGCACGCATGTGGCGATCACCTTCAGCAAACCGGTCGCGAACTCGGCGGCGACGGTTGGAAATTTCGCGCTCAGCGGCGGGCTCGCGGTCGCGGCGGCGGTGCTCGATGCGAGCAAGCGCACGGTCACTTTGACCACCAGCCTGCAGACGCTCGCCGCGAGCTACACGGCGACGGTCAATGGCGTGGTGGACCGCACCGCGGGCGCGCTCGCGCTGCCGGCGAACAGCACGGTCAATTTCAACGGCGCGACGCCGCGCGGCTACCTCAACAACGTGCCGGAATCCGCCGGCTACACGCTCGCCTACTCGCTGGATATTCCGGCGGTGGCGAACTATGGCGCGGGCGCGGTGCCTTACGCGGTGGACAATCGCAACGGCATCGGGCCGTTCACGCGCGTGGCGTATTATTTGGAGCTGCAGACGGCGAGCGGCGACCTGCAATATGTGTGGGCGTCGGTGAATGCGTTCACGACGGATGTGGGAAAAATCGGCGTGCCCACGCTGGCGTCAGGCGTGTTGTTTCAGCAGGGTGTGACGGGGATGAACGTGGTGTCGAATGTGCCGGGAATCAGCACAGGCACAGGGCTGGCGGGGAATCTCGAATTCTGGCCAACGAATTATGCGACGGCGAATTCGGCGGGCGTGGCGGGCGCGAGCGACACGCTTTACGATTTCGGCGACCAGCCCGCGCCCGGCACCTACGGCTCCATGCAGCTCCACAACACGGGCGCGGGTCAGACGGTTTTCGCCTTCAACAACTGGGGCGGCACGGCGACCGCCCTGAACGCCGACCTCGGCATTGGCAACAACCCCGCGCCCGTGAACGGCGGCGTGGACTGGACCTTCGCCAACAACGCCGGCAACTACACCGTGAAGACCCTGCAAGTGCTCGTGCAGACGACCGGCGACACCACCCCGCCCGCGCTCGCCTCGGCGGCGGCGAGCTTCGGGCGCACGCAGATCATCGTCCGCTTTTCCGAGCCGCTCGCGGGCGCTTCGGTGCTGGCGCAAAACTTCGCGCTCAATGGCGGCGTCACTGTCCTCGGCGCGACCCTCGCGGCCAATCAGCGCGACGTGCAACTGCTCACGACGACCCAGCCCGCGGGCACGCCGCTCACGCTCACGGTCAGCGGCGTGCGCGACAGTTCGCCGAATGCGAATCTCATCATCCCCGGCTCCAGCATCGCCGTCGGCGCGGCCGCGCTGCCGCCGGAGATCGTCGCCAACGTCGGCGCGGCGGCCAGCGGCTATCAGCTCGTCGCGTCCATCGACCTCCCGATCATGGGCAATTTCAACGCCTCCAGCAGCGCCTATACTTTCGACGAACGCGCGGCGGCGGGAGCATTCAGCCGCGTGGCCTATTATCTCGAACTGCAAAAGCCCGGCGGACCCGTGCAGTACGTGTGGGCGGCGATGGATGCCTTCACCATCAACAAGGCGAAGCTCGGCATCCCGACGGCGGCGACGGGCGCGGTCTTCCAGCAGAACGTGACGAACCTCAGCGTCCTCTCGAATGTCGCGGGCGTGGTCAATGGCACGACCGCCACCGGCGGGAACATCGAGTTTTGGCCGGGCAATTACACGCAGGCCAATGCGCTCGGCGTTCCAAACGCCAGCGCGGCGACTTTCGATTTCGGCGACACGCTCACGCCGGGTACGGGCTACGGCTCGATGCAGATTCACAATCACGACGCGGCGGCGGCGCAGACGGTGCTGGCCGTGAATGATTTCGGCACCGACGGCAGCACCCTCGACATCGGCATCGGGAACGACGCGGCACCGGTCAACACGGGCGTGGACTGGACCTTTGCCGCCAACGCCGGCACGTACTCGCGGCGCGTCCTGCACGTCCTCGTCCTGCCCGCGGCCACCCCGGTGCTGCCCGCTGCCGTGGCGGCGAATGTGCCCGAGGCCGCGGGCTACCAGCTCGTCTATTCGCTGGCCATCCCGGCCAGCGGCAATGTGAACAGCCTCGTCTATGGCGTGGACCACCACACCGACATCGGCCCGTTCACCCGCGTCGCCTATTACCTCGAACTCCAGACCGGAGCCGCCGCGCCAAAATTCGTCTGGACCTCGCTGGACGCCTTCACCACCGACGCCGGAAAAATCGGCGTGCCCACCGCGGCCTCGGGCGCGTCCTTTCAGCAAAATGTGACGAACCTCAACGTCGTCTCGAACGTCGCCGGCATCGTCACCGGCAGCGGCCTGACTGGCGGAAACATCGAGTTCTGGCCCGGCGACTACACGCCGGGAAATTCCGCGGGCGTGCCCAATGCCAGCGCCACGACCTATGATTTCGGCGACACCCGCGTGGCCGGCACGGGCTACGGCTCGATGCAGATTCACAATCACGACACCGCCGCGCAGCAGACGCTCTTCGCCTTCAACCACTGGGGCGCGACCAGCGGCAGCAATGGCTTTTGCCTCGGCCTCGGCAACCAGCCCAGCGGCCATCCCGACTGGACTTTCAGCGACAACTCCGCCGTCTATTCCAGCCGCATCCTCCACGTCTTTGTGCTTCCGGGAAATCCCGACACGACCGGCCCGGTGCTCGTCGGCGCCAAAGGCTCCACCGCGCTCAACCGCCTTGTCGTCACCTTCAATGAAACCGTCGCCGACACCGCGGCGGTCGCGGCGAATTTCAGCATCCCCGGCCTCACCGTCACCGGCGCGACGCTGCTCAGCGGGCAAAAGGAAATCGCCCTCACCACCAGCGCGCAGACGCCCGGCACCGTCTATCCCGTGAACGTCACCGGCGTGCGCGACCGCTCGCCCGCCGGCAATCTCATCCTGCCGGGCGCGGCCACCACGTTCACGGCTTTCACCGCGCCGGCGATCCTCTCCGGCGTCCCCGAGACCGGCGGCTACCGGCTCATCTACAAACTCGCCATCCCCACCGCCACGCCGCAGTGGAATCTGAACGCCATCCCCTACAGCGTCGATGAAGCGCGCTACGGCGAGCAGCTCTTCGACCGCGTAGCCTACCTCCTGGAGCTGGACGGCCAGTGGGCCTACGCCTCGTTCGACCGCCACACGAACACGATCTCGAAAATCGGCGTGCCCACGTTCGGCGTCACCGCCACCGCCTTTCAGCAAAACGTCACCAACCTCAATGTCGCCTCCAACGTCGCCGGGATCGTCACCGGCACCGGCCTCACCGGCGGCAACATCGAGTTCTGGGGCGGCGACTATTCCCCGGCCAACGCGCTGGGCATCCCGAACGCCAGCGCCACGCTCTACGATTTCGGCGACACCATGTCCGCCGGCGGCGGCTACGGCTGCATGCAGGTCCACAACCACGACGCCAGCCAGACGCTCTTCGCGTATAACAACTGGGGCTCCACGCCCAGCCAGACCACCGCCGTCGGCATCGGCAACAACCCCAACGCCGGCACCGCCGGCCAGGGCGGCACGCAGGCGCCCGACTGGACCTTCTGCGGCAACGCCACCAGCTTCACCACGCGCAATCTCTACGTCCTCATCCGCCCCGGCGGCACCGCCAGCGGCACCGCTCCCGCGCTGCTCTCGCAGCCCGCCTCGCGGGTGGTCAGCCCCGGCGGCAGCACCACGCTCGCGGTCGCGGTCAGCGGCGCGGGGCCGTTCACTTACCAGTGGCGTTTCAATGGCGCGGCCATCGCCGGGGCCGTGAATCCGTGGCTCGATCTGAGCGCCGTCGGCTTCGCACAGGCGGGCGCGTACGATGTGGTCGTCACCGGCGCGAATCTCGCCGCCACGACGAGCCTCGCCGCCGTCCTCACGGTGAACCACGCGCCGACCTTTGGCGGGTTCACTTTCACCACGCAGAAAAACACGCCGGTGCTGCTGACACGCGCCGGGCTCGTGGCGAAAGGCGCGGACCTCGACGGCCACGCGCTCACGCTCACCGCCGCGAGCCCGGCCAGCGCGCAGGGCGGCACCGCGAGCCTCGCGGTGGCCGGCGCGACCTACACGCCGGCGCCCGGCTTTCTCGGCGCGGACAGCTTCAGCGTCACCATCGCCGATGGCTTCGGCGGCAGCGTCATCGGGACGGTCAATGCCACCGTCACCACCGCGCCGTTCAGCGCCGCCGGCCAGTCGGGCCTCGCCATCCGGCCCGATGGCAAAGTGGACCTGCTTTTCTACGGCACACCCGCCCAGAGCTACGCGATCCAGCGCAGCATCGACCTCCGCAATCCGCTCGGCTGGACGACGCTGCTCACGCTCGGCGCAGGCGATGACGGACTCATCCCCTTCACCGATCCGACCCCGCCGGCGGGCGCGGCGTTTTACCGGACATTCACGCCGCCGCCGTAGGCACCGCGCGCCTGCCGGGGAAGCTGACAGCTTCCCCTGCAGGCGCGCGGTGCCCCGCCGCTGCGCAAAAATGCCGCATCCGCGCGCCGGATCGTGTAGCGTTTCGGCGCTTATGAATTTCCGCCGCTGGTTCCCGTTCATCGTCGCATGCCTGCTGGTGTTTTGCGGGTGCGCCTCCGCGCAGGACTCGAAGAAAACGGGGGCGGCGAAAGTCACGCTCCTTGCGAACACGGCGGCGGTGGAAGCGGGGAAGCCGTTCACGGTGGGGGTGCGATTCGAACTCGATCCGACCTGGTACATCTATTGGCAAAACGCCGGTGACATCGGCGTGCCCACGAGCGTGGAGTGGGAGTTGCCGGCGGGGTTCAAAGCGGGGCCGCTGCGCTGGCCGCTGCCGGCGGTGCATGAGGCCGCGGGCGATTTTCTAAACTACGTCTATGAGCGCGAGACGCTGCTCTCCGCCGAGATCACACCGCCCGCCGCGCTGCCCGCCGGGCCGCTGACGATCCGCGCGAAAGTGAAATGGCAGATGTGCGACCCGCGGCAGTGCGTGCCGGGCGAGGCGGAACTGGCGCTGGCGCTCCCGGCGGGCCCGGCGGCGGCGGCGAACGGGGAGCTGTTTGCGAAATGGAACGCGCAGCTCCCGCGCGAGGGCGGCGCGCCGTTTCCGGTGACGTGGGATCGAAGCAAGGCGGCCGCTTTTTCGCTGCGCATCGAAGGGCTGGGAAAGGAATACGCCGCCGAGTTTTTTCCGCTGCCGCCGCCGGGTGCGAAGCCGGATCATCCCACGGCGGGTGAAGTCGCGGCGGACGGCGCGCGCACGATCACCTTCCCTATCGCCGAGGGCGGCGCGGCGAATCTGCCGTGGCGCGGCGTGCTCGCGATCTCGAAGGAAGGCGAGGCGCGGCAGGGCTGGCTGATCGCGCCTGACGCGACCGCGCCCGTCGCGACGGCATCGCCGGCGAAGGCTGACGGCGGCTTGCTCTGGAAGCTGCTCGCCGCATTTCTCGGCGGGCTGATCATGAATGTCATGCCGTGCGTGCTGCCGGTCATCGCGCTGAAAATCTTCGGCTTCGTCAACCAGGCCGGCCAGGAACCGGCGCGCGTTTTCCGCCTCGGACTGGCGTTCAACGCGGGGGTCTTCACGTTCTTCCTCGGCCTCGCCGCGGCGGTCGCGCGGCTGAAACTGGCCTTCAACTGGGGCTACCAGTTTCAAAATCCGTATCTCCTCGCGGGCATGATCGCGCTGGTCTTCGTCTTCGCGCTCAGCCTGCTCGGCGTGTTTGAAGTCACGCTCGGCGGCGCGGAGTCAAAGCTCAGCGAGCTGTCGCGGCGCGAAGGCTATGGCGGCGCGTTTCTCCACGGCCTTTTCACCACGCTCCTCGGCACGTCCTGCACCGCGCCGTTTCTCGCCACCAGCCTGAGCTTCGCGACCACGCAGACGACGCCAGTCATCTTCCTGCTTTTCCTCGCCATCGCCGCCGGCATGAGCCTCCCGTTTTTCCTGCTCACCGCGCGGCCCGCGTGGCTGCGCTACGTCCCAAAGCCGGGGCCGTGGATGGAGCGCGTGAAACAGCTCATGGGGTTTTTCATGCTCGCCGTGGCGGTGTGGCTTTTCACCGTGCTCGCGCTCCGCGGGGCCGACGCCGTGGCCGCCATGAGCTGGTTCCTGCTCGCGCTCGGGCTGGCGTGCTGGCTCTTCGGCACGTGCCGGGAATCGGCCGTCATCCGCGTGGCCATCGCGCTCCTGCCGGTCGGTGCGTATTTTCTTTTTCTCGATGGCAAACTCAACGCCGTCCGCCCGGTCGCCAGCGCCGAGCGGCATTGGAAAACCGGGAGCATCGACTGGATCGCCTACTCCGAGGAACGGCTCGCGGAAGCACATACGGCCAACCGCGCCGTCTTCGTCGATTTCACCGCGGAATGGTGCATCAACTGCAAAGCCTACGAACGCCTCGTCCTCGCGACCGACGCGGTCGGCGCAAAATTTCGCGAGAAGAACATCGTGGCCCTGCGCGCCGACTGGACGGACACGCAGGATCCGGTCGTGACCCCCGCGCTGAAAAAATTCGGGCGCGTGGGCGTGCCGCTCTACGTCCTCTACCGCCCCGGCGAAACCGAGCCTTTAGTGCTCGACGCCATCACCCCAGCCGCGCTAATACTCGAACTCGATCGCATCAGAAACTGACGCAGGCTCTTTTTCTCCCGGAATAAAATCTCCGCATCCGCCGTCCCAGCCTCACCGCATTCTCCCACGACCCTTTTTGTCCGCTCTCCTCCGAAAGTCTCGGAATCGGGAGCAGGCAGGAAAACAAAAACAAACCAGAAAAAAACAGAACCATGAAACGTCAATCCACCACCAAAGCGCTGCTCGCCGGCGCTGCCCTCGCCGGAATTCTTTCCGGCGGCCTCGTCGCCAAGCTTAATGCCGCGACCTCCACCCAGCCGGGCAAAACCGTGACCGCCGCCGGCGTCCTTGCCGACGCTCCAAAAGCAGATCCCGACCACAGCTGCGCCGGCAAGAACACCTGCAAAGGCAAGGGCGGCTGCAAGACCGGCGACAACGGCTGCGCCGGCAAGAACACCTGCAAAGGCAAGGGCGGCTGCGCGATCAAGGACGGCAAGCCCGTTCCACCGAAGTAGCCTCCGCGAAAATTCCGGGGCTCCGGTCATCCGTGACCGGAGCCCTGTTTTGTGTCCGCATCCGCATCGTCATTCCCCGCCCTCATGCCAGCCAACCGCTTTAACGCCTTCACCGCCTACGGCGTCGGCCTCGGCCTGCGCATTCCGCACTATGCGCACATTTTGGAGAAAAAACCGCTCGTCGATTGGTTCGAGATCATTTCCGAAAACTACATGATCGACGCGGGCCGCCCGCTCCACATCCTCGACCAGATCCTCGAGCAATACCGCGTCGTGCAGCATGGTGTCTCCATGTACTTCGGCAATGCCTCGCGCCCGAACCGCGATCATCTCCGCAAGCTCAAGCGCCTCACGAAACGCACGCAGACGCCATGGATCAGTGACCACCTGTGCTGGGGCAGCGTCGATGGCCGCTACACGCACGACCTTTTGCCGATGCCCTATACGTGGGAGGCCGTCGAGACCACCGCGCGCAACATCCGCGAAGTGCAGGATTTTTTGGGAATCCCGGTGGCCGTGGAAAACGTGAGCAGCTACGCCGAGTTCCACGTTTCCGAAATGACCGAGTGGGAATTCCTCAGCGAGGTCGTCGAGCGCGCGGACTGCGGAATTCTGCTCGACGTGAACAACATCTACGTCTCGTCGAAAAACCACGGCTTCGACCCGTACGAATATCTCGACGCCGTGCCGCACGACCGCGTCGCGCAGATGCACATCGCCGGGCACA